>JAEZFJ010000343.1 GCA_023437755.1 Pseudomonadota bacterium | reverse complement strand
CTACACGCCCATCTGCACCGATGCGCCGCAATCAGCCCTGCAGATTGCCCGCACGGTGAAGCCGGCAGCGATCCTGCTCGACATCCTCATGCCCGGCTTCGACGGCTGGGATGTTCTGGCGGCGCTCAAGGCCGATCCCGCCACTGCCGACATTCCGGTATTCATGATCTCGATCTTGGCCGAGCGGGCCAAAGCGCAAGCGGCCGGCGCCGACGGCATCGTCATGAAGCCGCTCGACAACAGCAAGATCAAGGCCGCGCTCGCCGGTATTCGTGCCGCACGCGGTCACCAGAAGCGGCCCCGGGCCGCTACAGCCTAGGAGTCGCCCATGGCGCTGGTGCTCATTGTGGAAGACAATCCCATCAACCGCGACGTGTTGGGGCGACGGCTTGAGCGACGGGGCTTCTCCATCCGCTTTGCGGAGGATGGACCCAGCGGTATCGCGGCCGCCAAGGCGCTGATGCCGGACGTGATCCTTATGGATATCGGGCTGGGGGAAATGGACGGCTGTGAGGCGACCCGGCGCATCCATGCCGATCCGGAAACGGCGGAGCTGCCGATCATCGCGTTGACCGCCAGCGCCTTCGAGTCGGACCGCCAGAAGGCCCTTGCCGCCGGCTGTATCGACTTCGACACCAAGCCGGTGGACCTGCCGAGACTGCTGGGCAAGATGCAGGCAGTGCTTGGCCCGAAGATGCCGGCAGGCGCCTGAGCCGGGAGTTGCTCAGCCTGCCTGCTTCAGGATGGCGGTCGAGAGGGTGTGGCGGAGCCGGGGGATGTCGATCGGCTTCTGGTAGGCGGCGGGACAATCGAGGCCGACAAGCGCGGCCGAGCGCTGCACGATGCGCAGCGTCTGCTCGTCCTGGCCGCTGACGATCAGGACGAGGCCCCGATACCCGCCTGCGGACAGCAGGCGGAACAATTCCAGCGCATCCACATGCGGCATGCTGATGTCGACCGTGATAACCGCAGGGTCGAGCGCCTCGACCAGGCTGATCACTCCCCGCGAGTCCGAGGTTGCGAAGGCCTCGTAGCCGCAGCGTTCGGCGATGCGCACGATCAGCTCGGCTGAAAGCGCATCGTCATCGACCGCGAGCAGGCGAGGGGAGTGGCTCATGGCACCGGTCAGGCCGCCGCGGTGGCCTTCGGGGCCTGCATGCGCCCCTCGTGGGCGAGACGGTATTCCAGGTCCGCGTCGCGCATGGCCCGCGCCAGGATCTCCACCACCTGGCGGATGTCGTCGGGGGTGTGGCTGGCCATCACCTGGAAGCGGAAACGGGCAGCACCCTGCGGCACCGCGGGGTATTCGACGAGGTTGGCGATGCCGCCCAGTGCCATCAGGTTGCGGCTGGCGAAGCGTCCGACGCCCTCGAGCCCGATGCTGACCGGCACGATGGGGGATGGATCGCCGAGGACTTCAAGCCCGGCCGCTGCCATCTCGCTGCGCAGGAGCAGGATGTTGTCCATCAGCTGGCGGCGGAGCTGCCGCCCCTCCTCGGATCGGACGATCTCGAGCGCCTTGAGGACGGTCGCGGCCTGAACCGGTGACAGGGCATTGGAGAAGGTGTGGGTGGCGCTGTAGTAGCGCAGATATTCCGCTGTTGCCCGGTCGCGGACGGCGATGAAGCCACCATTGGAGGCGAAGGTCTTGGAGAAGCTGCCGATGATGATGTCGGCGCCGTCGAGCATGTTCTGAAGGCCCAGATGGCCCAGACCGTCCTCGCCGATCGAGCCGAGATCGTGGGCGCAATCGACCAGCAGGGTCGCCCGGTATTCGTCGCACAGCGCGCGCAGAGCACCAAGATCGGGGGTGTCGGAGTGCATGGAAAACAGCGACTCGGTCACCACCATGATGCCGTTCTCGCTGTCCTCGTCGCGGATGCGCTGGAGCTTGCGCGTAAGGGCGTCGAGATTGAGATGGCCGTGGTAGTGGATGTTCTGCGTGGCCGCCTTGGCGCCTTCCTGCAGGCAGGAATGGGCAAGGATATCCATGACCACGTGGTCCTTGGCGCGCACGAACCCCTGGATTGAACCGTAGCCGGCCGCCCAGCCGGTGGGGTAGAGCACGATCTCGCGCACCAGGAACGTCGAAAGCTCGGTCTCGAGCCGCACCGAATTGGCAGTGTTGCCGAGCAGGGCGGCGGAGCCCGCACTATGGACGCCATACTCGCCGATGGCCTCGATCGCGGCGGCTTTGACCGCCGGGTGGGACGACAGGCTCAAATAGTCCTGGCTGGCGAAGTTGATGCCGGAGAAAACGCTTCCCGTGTCGCTGCGGGCGTCGCAGCGGGCCTGGGGGGCAGTGGAGGTCGAGCGGGCATAGGGCCACAGCTCGTGCTCGCGTCGGAGATCCTGCCAGGCATAGAACTCGCCGACGCGACCGACCAGGTCCGGTCCCACCGGGGCGCGGAAGTCGCGCAGGCTGCCGGTCAGGGCGGCCTCGGGGGCCGACGATGGGGTCGAAGTCATAGAGTCACTCCAGGAGGATCGGCGCGGGCGCCCGCACGTTTGTCGCTGCCACCGTGATGGTTCCTTCTGAAAGCGGACTTAACTCGCGGCGTTTATTTCGTGTTACGAGAATGGCTTGCAAGCCTCGCTTAATTTTTGCTTAAGCAATCGCCGCAGCTTTCACACCGTAGTCTCGGCATTCCACCACACGTAATTTTAAGTGCTGGCGCGCAAGGTCGCGGCCATGAAAAGCGTCTCCGGGCCAAGTGTCTTCTCCGCTGTCGATCGGTTCGTCGATCGCGCCATCGGCGCCGACGGCCTCACGCCCAATTTGCGGGACAAGCTGCTGGCCCAGCAGATGACCTCCGTTGGCTACATGTTCCCGGCCATCACGGCCGCTTCCCTGGTGGTCGCGGCCCTGTTCATGGTGCTCTCGTGGGGTACCAGCCTCGCCTGGCCGATGGCCCTGTGCGTCACCACTATCCTGTTTCTTGCCGCCAATGCCTCGCGGCTGGGCGCCCGCCTGGGGGACAGCTCGACAGCCCAGGAGGCAAGGGGCGCCGCGCGGGGGCTGGTCGCGCATTCGGCCTTGCTCGGCGCCCTGTGGGGCGTTGCCTTCAACATGCTGCCCTCTTCCACCGGTGGCGGGCTGACGGGCACTGGCACGATGGGCCTCGGCGGCCTGCTGGTCATCTCGGCGGTGGCACTGGTCAATTTCCCGCAGGCGCTGGCCGCTTTCACGATTCCGCTGATCGTGGGCGGTCTCGGTGCGCTGGTCGGCGCCCAGGCTTCGGCCGATCTGATGGTGCAGGGAGCGCTGCTGATGGCGTTCACCTTCGTGATGGTCACCGTCACCTTCAACCATGCCTCGGCTTTCGTTGCCCATCGTGCCTCGGACCTGGCGGTCAAGGAGAAGGGCGAGATCATCGGGCTGCTGCTCGGAGAGTTCGAGCAGACCACGTCGGACTGGATCTGGGCCTTTGATGCCGACGGGAGCCTGACGCGGGTGTCGTCGGGGTTCACCAATGCCACCGGCGTGCCGGAAGCGGACCTGCTCGGGGCCGATTTCATCCACTTCCTGCGCTGCATCACGCCGCCGCAGGACCCGCTGATGGGCCGGATCGAGGAAGACGTGGCGGGACACGGCACCTTTCAGAACCTTGAAGTGCGGGTCACCGCCGACGGCGAGGAGCGCTGGTGGAGCTTGACCGGTAAGCCGGCTTACGACGAAGCGGGCACCTATGTCGGCTATATGGGCACCACCTCCGACATCACCGAGCGCAAGGCCGCAGAGCGGCGGATCACGGTGCTGGCCCACCACGATTCCATGACCGGGCTGCTCAACCGCACCAAGTTCACCGAGCAGTTGGGGAGCTGCGTCGCCCGCCTCGAGCGCTATGGCACGCCATTTGCTGTGATGTTTCTTGATCTCGACCACTTCAAGTCGGTCAATGACAGCCGGGGCCATATGGCGGGGGATCGGCTCCTGGTGCAGGTAGCGCGTCGCATCCAGTCACTGGTGCGCGAAACCGACCTCGTGGCACGACTGGGCGGCGACGAGTTCGCGCTGATCCTGCCGCACGACACCGACCCCGATCATCTCTCGGTGCTGGCGACGCGGCTCATCGATGCCATTCGCGAGCCCTACCAGGTGGACGGAGACGATCCGGTCAGCATCGGGGTTAGCGTCGGTATCGCCATCGCTCCGGTCAACGGCACCCGACCGGACCAGTTGCTCCGCAACGCCGACCTGGCTCTTTATCGCGCCAAGGCGGATGGACGGTCGGTCTACCGCTTTTTCGAGACGCAGATGGACTCGGAAGCCCGCGAGCGGCGCCTGCTGGAGGCGGAACTGCGCGACGCCATCGCCAATGGCGAACTGGTGCTGCACTACCAGCCGCTGGTGTCCGCCAAGGACCACCAGCCCACCGGCTTCGAGGCGTTGATACGCTGGAACCACCCGATCCGCGGCCTGGTGCCGCCGGCCGAGTTCATCCCCATTGCCGAGCAGTCCAACCTGATTGTCGAAATCGGCGACTGGACCATCGAAGAGGCTTGCCGCACTGCCGCCAACTGGCCGGAGGGCCTGACGGTGGCAGTGAACCTGTCGTCCAAGCACTTCCACCGCTCCGACATCTCGACGGTGGTCAAGAAGGCGCTCGCGATCTCCGGGCTCGATGCGCGCCGGCTCGAGATCGAAATCACCGAGGGGCTGCTGATCGATGATCCGGACGCGGTGATTGCCAAGCTGGCGGAGGTACGCGAACTTGGCGTCACTGTTGCCATGGACGACTTCGGCACCGGCTATTCGAGCCTCAGCTACCTGCTGAAATTCCCCTTCGACAAGATCAAGATCGATCGCTCCTTCGTCGACGCGGCGTCGGACGACGAAGTGGCCCGCGACATTCTTCGCGCCATCGCTTCGCTCGGCAAGACGCTCAAGGTGACCATCACCGCCGAGGGCGTGGAGACAGAGACGCAGGCGGCGTTCCTGGCCGAGATCGCCTGCCACCAGCTGCAGGGCTTCCTGTTCGCCCGCCCGCTCGATGCCGTCGAACTGCCGCACTACCTGCTGACCCATGTGCCGACGCGCGCGGCAGCGGTGAAGGCAGAAGCGGAACTGGCACTCGCCAGCTAGTCTTCCAGGAGATAGGCGCCGGCGCGCGACGGCAGGACTTCGGTCCCGACAATCTTGGCGATGCCCGCCCCGGCGCGGACGTACTTGGCGGAAGCGCGCGAGAGGATGAAGCCGTCGGTTCCCGCCACCAGCGGCCGACGGGCAATGAAGGCTTCCGGTCCATCCATAGCAATGAGGTCGGCCACCGGCTGGCCCCGGCTGACCCGATCGCCGAGGCCGACGCGGTAGGCCAGGATCCCCGGCGCATCGGTGCGGAGCACCTCGGTTGCCTCGAACGGCGTCGGCGCCGGGGCAGGGGAGGGCGGGGCGCCAGGGTTGGCATCGATCAACCCGCGGCCGGCAAAGAAGCCGTAGAGTCCTGCCGCATCCGCAGCGCCGATCTCATCCGACACATCCGCCTGTCCGCGGTATTCCAGCGTAGCGGTTTCTGCCGCTATCGGGATCGGGTGGCCGGCATTGGCCCGCTGCGCCTTGCGGTAAAGGTTGGGCAGTACCTCGTCGAAGGACCCGCCGCCGCTGTCCTCTGCCGTCAGCGTTGCCGCCACGCCCATCCAGTCGGCCAGATCCTGCAGCCCCGGCATCAGTTCGGGCGAGGTGAAGATGTGCTTGAGGCTCTCGTCGTCGCAGTGCAGGTCGAGCACGATGTCGCTGTTGACCGCCGAACGCAGCACCATCAGCCGCAGTCGCCGTGAGGCGGTGGCGGCCGGCTGATCGTCGATCCACTCGGTCACCGCCTGCCGGATGGCCGCAACATTGACTGAAGGATCGTCGCTGAGCTTGCCGTTCAGCCGGTCGGCAACCATTGGGTAAAGGTCAGGCCAGGCGCGATTGTGGTTGAGACCACTGCCGATGTCGTAGCGGCCGATGTGGTGGCGCAGCGACACGTGCGACAGCCCCAGCGGGTTGACCGAGGGGAAGATGGTGAAGCGGGCGCGCAACTGCCCTGCGGCATCCGCCTCACGCAGGCGCGGCAGCAGGTGATGCAGCGCCATGGTGCCGGGCTGTTCATCGGCGTGAAGCGCCGCCTGCAGGTGCACCCGCACCGGGGCGTCCTCCGGGCCGGCGGTATACCAGCAGAGTTCCGTCGTGGTGCCGGGGGAATCCCCGGCGATGGGCGTGCGATGCAGTTCGAAGGTCATGGAAAACTACTCAGCGGAACCAGCGCGGGGCCCCGCGCAGGCCGGGCGCGGCCGGCAGGTGCCGCACCAGGCGGCGATAAACGAGGCCGAACACGAAGAAGACCACCAGCGACACGGCGAGGAAGTAGAGCGCCGCCACCGGAAAGTGGAGGTAGGCGTTGAAGTCGCGCTCGAACAGGTCCTTGGCCGTGACCATCAGGTCGCGTTGCGAGCCGATCACCGGCAGGGCAAGGTAGACCAGCGCGGTTGCATGGAACAGAAACACCACTTCGTTGGTGTAGGCGGGCCAGGCCAGCCGGATGAGGTTGGGCCAGACGATGCGACGGAACTGCTGGGCGCGTGACATCCCGTAGGCGCGGGCTGCTTCCACTTCCCCCCGCGGCACGGCCCTGAGGGCGCCATAGAAGATCTCGGCTGTGTAGGCCGCGGTGTTCAGCATCAGCACCAGCGGCCCGATGAACAGCGGGTGCAGCACCACGCCGGACAGGCCGAGCGGCCGCCACACGCTCACGTTCAGCGACAGCGCCAGCGAGTAGAACATGAAGAACTGGATAAACAGGGGCGAGCCGCGGAAGGCATAGATGTAGATGCGGCTCATCCGCGTGATCAGCGGATTTCGCGACGCCTTGCCGAGCGCCAGAAAGACCGCGAACACGAAGCCGAGCGGGATCGATGCGGCGGCGAAATAGATGTTGAACCACACCGCCGGTGCGAACAGGGCGAGCTCCTGAAGCAGCACCTCCATCAGCGCGCCTCGCTCAGGACGCCGCGACCGGCCCGGCGCATCAGCGCCTCGAAGCCCTTCTCCGAGACGAAGGTGGCGAGGATGTAGAACACGAACAGCACCAGGTAGTAGCGCCAGCGCCAGTCGTCGTGGACGAGCCCGACGGTGGGCAGGAAATTGGGAGCGCCGAGTCGATCGGCCCACAGGACGATATCGGCGATCTGCAACAGGCTCAGCAGCGAGGTCGCCTTGATCAGCAGCAGCCAGACATTGCTCAGGCCGGGCAGGGCATAGACCCACATCTGGCGGATATGCACGCGCCAAAGCACCTGCGCCGCCGACATGCCATAGGCGCGGGCCGCCTCGAGCTGGCCGCGAGGCACGGCGCGCATGGCGCCATAGATGACGTTGGACGCAAAGGCGCCATACACCAGCCCCAGGGAAACCGAGGCCAGCACCAGGTATTCGGTGGTGCCCAGGAACCAGTTGGCCTCACGGCAGGGCGGCCACGGCGCCGTCTGGGCGGCGATCGCCTCGGCGGAACAGATCTGGGTGGAGATCACCCATTCCACCGTCTGTTCGAAGGCGAGCGGGAAGAACAGGAAGAACAGGACGTCCGGCACGCCGCGGACAATGGAAGAATAGACCGTGCCGATCAGCCGAAGCAGGGCAAAGCGCGAACTCTTGAGTGTCGCGCCGGTCAGCCCGAAGACGACGGCCAGCGCGCCGCCGAGCAGGGCCGCGAAGATGGTGAACTGAAAGCTGGCATACCAGGTGAGGTGCTTGCCATTCGTCAGGTAGCCGAGCCAGAAGGCGAGGTCTTCCATCATTGAGTGTTCGGGCTCTGGCTGGCTGAAGATCGTGCCTCCCGGAGGAGGCGGGTGGTGGCGGCTCGCCGGCGCGCCACCACCCCTTGGCGTTAGTCGGCGAAGTAGGGGCCGCGACCCTCGAACCACTGGGCGATCAGTTCGTCCACGGTGCCGTCTGCCTTGAGAGCGGTGAGCGCATCGTCGACCGCGGTCTTGAGCTCGGCTTCGTCCTTGCGCAGGCCGGCGCCGACGCCGTTGCCGATCAGGACGTCTTCACCGACGAACTCGATGGCGCCACCGGAAGCGGCGACAACCGGCTCGAGATAGGCGCCGTCGGCCAGAATGGTATCGAGGTTGCCGGCCGCGAGGTCAGCCATGGCCTGATCGGCGGTGGCGAAGGACACCACCGTGTTGTTGGCGCTCAGGTTCTCCTCGGCATAGGCCGCCTGGATGGTGCCGCCCTGCACGCCGACTCGAACGCCGGACAGGTTGGCAAAATCGAGGTTGGCGCCCGCCGCGGCAACGTACTTGGACGGGTCGGGCGGGAAGTAGTTCTGCGAGAAGTCGATGGTCTCGAGGCGCTCCTCGGTGATCGACATGCCGGCCATGATCAGGTCGTAGTTGCCGGCCAGCAGGTTCGGGATGATGGAATCCCAGTCGTTGATCACCCACTCGCAAGTGAGGCCGGCATGCTCGCAGACAGCGTTGCCGAGGTCGATCTCGAAGCCTGCGGGCTCACCGGCGTCGTTGAGGAAGTTCCACGGGGCATAGGCGCCCTCGGTGGCAATGCGCACGGTTTCCTGCGCCTGCACGGTGGTGCCGAGCGCCAGGAGCGCAGCGGCGGTGAGGAGGAGCTTGTTCATTGGTTTCTCCGTTTGTTGTCGTTCAGATCAGCGGTTCGGCCGCGGGCAGGGGTGATGCGGGCGGCGGCGGCTCGTCGTGGTTCGCCGCGTTCAGGAACTGGCGCAGGCGGGCAGAGCGCGTCTGGCCGAAGACCTCGTCGGGTGTTCCTTCTTCCTCCACCTTTCCCTGATGGAGGAAGATGACGCGGTCGCTTACCGAGCGGGCGAAATCCATGTCGTGGGTGACGAGCACCATGGTCAGGCCTTCGTCGGCCAGCACCTTGATCACCCGCAGCACTTCCACTTCGAGCTCGGGGTCGAGTGCCGACGTCGGCTCGTCGAACAGCATCAGGCGCGGGTTGATGCAGAGGGCGCGGGCAATCGCGGCTCGCTGCTGCTGCCCGCCGGAGAGCTGGGCCGGATAGCTGTCGGCCTTCTCGCCGATGCCGACCTTGTCGAGCATGGCGCGCGCCTCCGCCTCCACCTCGGGGCGAGGACGGCGCTGCACCACCAGGGGAGCCTCCATGACGTTCTGGAGGATGGTGAGATGGGCCCACAGATTAAAGTTCTGGAACACCATGCCGAGTTCGGAGCGGATGCGGCGGATCTGGTGCTCGTCGGCGATGTGGCGGTACTGTCCCTTGCTCTTGAGGCGGATTTCCTCGCCATCGATGCTGACGCTGCCGCTGTCGGGTATCTCCAGCATGTTGATGCAGCGCAGCAAGGTGGACTTGCCGGAGCCGGACGATCCGATCAGCGAGATGACCTCGCCCTCGCGGGCGGAAAAGGAGATGCCCTTCAGCACTTCGAGTGCGCCGAAGGATTTGTGCAGGTCGCGTATCGCGACCACCGGCCATTTTTCTGCGGCAGTCGCAGCGACTTCAGCCATACTCATCCGATAGGGCCCTGACGGACCACATTCCTGACCGGCGGCTGCCTTTTTATGAGGCTGGCAGCCTTGACCGGCTTCAACAAAAGCAGAAGTCGCTGAGATAGCAAGCACAAATGCGCCCGCGGCGGCCCGCCGTTGTGGGCAGCAGGCCGTCAGTCGCGAATCCCAGGTGGCTCGCATAGGATGACGCCATGTTCTTTGTTGCTTCCAAAGTGTTCTGGCTGCTGGCGCAGCCGCTCAGCGTCGTGTTCCTACTGGTCCTGGCGGGGCTGATCGCCCTGCTCGTGGGGCGGCGGCGATTGGCGGCAACAGGGCTGGTGCTGGCGTTGCTGGTGCATGGCCTTGTGAGCTTCACCAGCCTCGGCTTCCTGCTGATCCAGCCGCTGGAAGCGCGGTTCAGCGTTCCTGATGAGCCCCCGGAGCGCGTTGGCGCAATCATCATGCTGGGTGGGGCCACGCTGGCCCGGGTCAGCACGGTGCGCCAGGTGGCTGAGCTGAACGCAGCCGGCGACCGGCTGGTAACGACGCTGTGGCTGGCCCAGCGCTACCCGGAAGCCCCGGTCGTACTGAGTGGCGGTACGGGCCTGTTGAGCGGGAAGACCGAGAGTGAAGCGACCACCGCCGAGCGTCTGCTGGTGGCCCATGGCATTGCCCGGGACCGGCTGCGGCTCGAGGGCCAATCCCGCAACACCGACGAGAACGCCGCTCTGACGCGCGACCTGCTGGCCGAGGTGGATGGGCCGGTGGTGCTGGTGACCTCTGCCTTCCACATGCCGCGCTCGGTGGCGCTGTTTGAGGAACAGGGCATCCCCGTGGTGCCCTGGCCCACCGACTATCGCAGCAGCGGAAACGAAGGCTTCGGCATCGACATTGCCAATCCCGTCCACAATCTCGATGTCGCATCCATCGCTATCAAGGAGTGGATCGGGCTTGTGGCCTACCACTGGACCGGCCGGACGAGCGAGTTGCTGCCGGCTCAGGCCTCGAATTCGCCAGCCGGAACCTCCAGCCGGTAGGTGACATAGCTCGGATCCAGCGTGAATTCGGCCTGTCCCCCGACTGACAGCGGCACGATCCGTTCCAGGATCAGGGTTCCGAAACGAGGCTCGGCCGTGCTGTCCCGCCGCGGAAAGGTTTCGCGCCATTCGAGCGTGAGAGCGCCGGGCGGGGTGTCGCTGATCCGTGCGTCCAGCCAGATCTGGCCCGGCAAATCGAGTGATAGGGCGCCATACGCCGCCGCGTTCACCGCCAGCTCATGGATGGCGAGGCCGACATGCAGGGCGGCGTTGGGCGTCAGGATCGGGTCGTCGCCGGAGACGTGGACGTTCCGGTGCGCCGAGGGATGGACCCGGCGCAGTTGCGCCGAGATCAAGGTGTGCAACGCCGTGCCCCGCCAGTCGCTGTCGGTCACCAGGTCCTGGGTGCTGGACAGGGCATGCAGGCGCCCGCGGAACTTGTTGAGGAAGTCCGTGATGCTGCCCGAATGGTTGGCGGTCTGCATCGCCACCGACTGGACGATGGCCAGGAGGTTCTTGGAGCGATGGCTGACTTCGCGCAGCAGGGCGGCGAAGGCTGCCTGCCGTCGACGGTCTTCGCTGATGTCGGTGACCACCACGATGGTGCCGCCCCCGTCCGGGATGCTCCGCAGGACGTAGGTATGCCGGTCCCCCTCGTGGGTCAGGCCGAACTCGGCGGTGCCATGCTTGTCCAGGTTCTGGTGGGCGGTAGCGGCAGGCTCCGGCAGCGCCTCGGCCAAGGTGTTGCCCGGCGACGTGCGCGGCCACCATTCCGGCAGGCCCTCCGCCATGTCGCAGCGGCCGGTTCCGTCGAAATGCAGCACGCTGACTCCACGGCCCTGCAGAGCAGCCAGCAGGGCACGTTGCCGCATGATCAGATCCTCGGCGTTCAGATCCGACATTCAAGGCCCCGGAAACAAAAGGCTTCGCCCCGGGGGCGAAGCCGCGATTAGGTGGTCAGGTTCCTGCCAACGGCGCTCAGGTGCGCCGGATCATGCCGACAATCAGCGAGATCACCAGGAAGGCAACGAACAGGAAGAACAGGATCTGGGCGATGCCTGCCGAGGCGCCGGCAATGCCGCCGAACCCAAGGACACCGGCAATCAGGGCGATCACCAGGAAGACCAGAGCATAGTAGAGCATGAAAACTCTCCGCAATCAGAAGTATTTGGGAAGAAAACGACCAGCTCCTGATGAACGTTCCTTCACAACAAGAAAAAGGCCGGGAACAACCCGGCCTTTCGACGTAATGGTGAATCTTGAACCGTCAGGCCGCGGCGCGGGACCCCTCGTCGAAGAACAGTGCCTGGCTGATCAGCGCCTTCACCATGTCCGGGTTGAACGGCTTGGTGACAAGGAAGGTCGGCTCCGGACGCTCGCCGGTCAGCAGGCGCTCGGGGAAGGCGGTGATGAAGATCACCGGCACCGAATGGGTGTTGAGGATGTCGTTGACCGCGTCGATGCCCGAGCTGCCGTCGGCCAGCTGGATGTCGGCCAGGATCATGCGCGGATTGGTCTGGTTGAACAGGTGCACGGCTTCGCGATGGGTTCGGGCAACGCTGACCACCTTATGGCCTAGGCTTTCCACCAGCTGCTCGATGTCCATGGCGATCAGCGGTTCATCCTCGATGATCATGATCTCGGTTGCCACCTGGCGTGAAATCTCGATCGAGGCCTGGTCCAGCAGCGAGGCGAACTCCTCGTCCGACACCGACAGCACTTCTGCCGCCTGGGCGTGGGTGAAGCCTTCCACGGCGACCAGCAGGAAAGCCTGTCGAGGGCGCGCAGGCAGGTTCGCCAGGTTGGCGGCGGCGCGCTTCTCCCAGGCGAAGGTGGAGCTCGGCTCCGGCACCTTCACGGCCGAGGACGAGAACAGGGCGGAGAACAGCTTGTAGAGGGCAATCCGGTCGCTGGTCGCTTCGGGGAACAGCGAAATGTCGGCGATGAGAGCTTCCAATGTGGCGGCGACGTAAGCATCGCCCGACGTCTGAGACCCGGTAACGGCGCGCGAAAACCGCCGCAGATACGGCAAGTGCGGAGCAATCCGCGTAGACAAGGTCATAAAAGAGGACTCCCAGTGACGCTTAGGCTCGTGAACTCACGAAACCGCCAAACGATGAAACCTGCAGGAAAGTTCCGGGCAGCCCGGAACTTTTTTGACCGAGCCGCATTATATGGCCCAATGTGAGCTCACAACACACCGGATTTCCTACCTTATCATGATGAAGGACAAACTAGTGAACCCCCAACGGATGCGGACGCAGACGGGGAGGGTGGATGATGGCCTTGGCCCGAACACGGATATCGGTGCCCGCCTGCGCGCGCTGTATGGCGCTGTTCAGGAAGAAGGGGTTCCCGACCGTCTGCTCGACCTTCTCGAAAAACTGGATTCTGCCGAACAGGCGCAGCGTTCACACTCAACTGGTCGGGATGGAGAGTAAGTCGTGGACAGCGAATCGACGTCCTTCAAGCGAGAGATGCTCGCCACGCTGCCAAGCCTGCGCGCTTTTGCGGTCTCGCTGACCGGCAAGCACGACAAGGCTGACGACCTCGTGCAGGACACGGTGATGAAGGCCTGGGCGAAGCAGGCGAGCTTCGAGATGGGCACTAACATCAAGGCCTGGCTATTCACCATTCTCCGCAACGAGTTCTACAGCCAGATGCGCAAGCGCGGCCGCGAGGTGCAGGACACCGACGGCGCCTTCACCGAGCGGCTGTCGGTTCATCCGAGCCAGTATGGGTCCATGGACATGCAGGACTTCAAGAAGGCTCTGGGGCAGCTGCCGGATGACCAGCGCGAAGCGGTGATCCTGATCGGCGCTTCGGGCTTCTCCTATGAGGAAGCGGCAGAAATCTGCGACTGCGCCGTCGGCACGATGAAGAGTCGCGTCAGCCGCGCCCGAACCCGCCTGCAGGACATGCTCAAGATCAATGGCGAGGCCGATTACGGTCCGGATGCCGTGTCCGCCCAGGTGACGACCAACAACTTCTAGGCCCCGGCGATTCTATGGATAGCGCTGGCCAACTGATCCTCCGAAAGAGGCTTGCTCAGCACCGGGATGGTGGCGAAACCGTCGATGCCGTGCGTCAGTTCGACGTCGGACGTTATCGCCACCGTCGGCACCTGGTCTCGCTGCAAGGCGGAGAGGAGGTCGACCGCCTGTTGGTCGTCGAGCCGAAACTCGACCACAGCCAAGGCCACCTCGGGCCAGCGGGCGGAGAGTTCCTCGGCTTCCGCGGCATCGCGAGCCAGAAGGGTTTCGGCAATGCCGTGTGCCTCCAGCATGCGCTGCAGGTCGAGTGCGATCAGGAACTCGGCCTCGACGACGAGGGCGGTCTTGCCAGAGGACATATGAGTTTCCGCAAAGTTGATGCTCACCCTGCGGGCCGGGGAAAGGCCCGTCATTCAACTATGACACTGGCACCCTCGAAACCTGCACAGGCTGACTTGTCTGTGCCCCTGTTGCATCACGCAGAGCCGGCACGCCTGTGCCACCTCGAGTAGCCATGCTGGACCAATTGCGGTGACGGTGAGCGGAAGCCTCAAAACTGCCACGTCGCCCGCCGAGCTTCCCGATTCGAAGCAAGGAACAAGAAGCGTGGCACAAACCACGCTGGAACCATGAGAGAGCACCGGTTCGCCGCCCTGCGGCGCTTCGCGCCTCTGGTTGCCATCGGGGTGGCGCTTACGCTTGTCATCCTGGCAGTGATGGCAGCGCTGGTGTTGATGCGCGGCATCGACGGCCAGATCGCCGACATGACGCGCACCTATGATGTCCGCAACTCGGCGCGCGAACTCAGCGCTGCCCTGGCACAGGCGGAAAGCAGCCAGCGCGGCTATGTGCTGACCGGTGACCCGGCCTATCTGGAATCCTATCGCGCCGATTCCGTTGCGGCCGAGATGCGGCTGCGCACCTTGACTGCAGCGACCGAGCAGAACGCCCAACAGCGGCAGCGCGTGGTCGCGATAACGGCCGAGATCGCCAACAAGGTTGCCGAAATGGAGCGCAGCGTTGAACTCGTTGCGCGCGGCCAGCGCGATGCCGCGCGCGCCTTTGCCGGGACCGGCATGGGCGTCCGGTTGATGGACGAGGTCAGCCTGGGGCTCGAGCAGTTTATCCGCGAAGAGAACCAGAAGCTGATGGCGCGCAACGCCGAGATCGCCGATTCGCGTCGCGGACTGATTGCCGCCATGGTGGCAGCGCTCGCCGGTGCGGTCGTCCTGGGCTACGTGTTCTTCCTCAGGGCACGGGATGAAGTGCGGGCGATCGCCACCCGGGAGGATCGTCTTCGCTCCGCCAATGTGGAACTGGAGGCACGGGTGGCAGAGCGCACCGCGGATCTCGAAGAGGCGCGGGCCCATGCCGAGCGGGAGCGCGAGCGGGTGGAGGCGCTGCTGCAGGAAACCAGCCACCGGATCGGCAATTCCCTGGCGACAGTTTCGTCGCTCCTGGCGCTGCAGTTGATGCGCACACCCTCCGTCGAGGTGCGGCAGGCGCTGGAGGCGGCGCGCTCGCGCGTTCACGCCATCGCCTCAGCGCACCGGCGGCTCCGGCTCGGCGACGATCTGGAAACGGCGGTGGCGAGCGATTTCCTGGGCGCGGTGATCGAAGACATCGAGACCACATCCAGCGCCGCAAGCGGCGTCGGGATCGTAGCGAGCATCGATCCCGTGGTGATCGGCGCGAGGGATGCGACCACCTTGGGCATCCTTGCCGGCGAACTGGTGATGAATGCGCTCAAGCATGCATTTCCCGACGGCCGCGGTGGCACCATTGTGGTGCGTTTCGCGTTGGATGCGGCGGGTGTGCCGACGCTGGTGGTCGCCGATGACGGTGTCGGGTTTGCCCCTGATCAGGAAGAACGGGACAGCGGGCTCGGTTCGGTGATCGTGCGGCAGTTGGCTGCCCAGTTCGGCGGCCGGCCCGAGTTCGAGCCGTCGCCTGGCGGGGGACTTACCGTGACCATCGCGCTGCCGGAACTCGCCAAGTCACCACCGCGGGGTTGAGCGGTGCGGAGGATCGATTGCATATCGTTGCCGTACTCAACCGCGATGGCGGAACCCTCAGAACCACCGACCTCGATGAGCTTTGCCAAAGGGCAGTCGCCGTTTTCGTCGAGCATGGCCATGATCTCGACTGCCGCGTGGTGGAAGGCAGCCTCGTCGAGGCGACGCTTCGGGAGGTGGCGGCCACTCCGGGCGTGGAGGCACTGATCGCCGGCGGTGGCGACGGGACCATCTCTTCGGCGGCCGGCATCGCCTATGCCGCCGGCCTGCCGCTCGGTGTGCTGCCGGCTGGCACCATGAACCTGTTCGCGCGCAGCCTCAGGATACCGCTGGAACTCGAAGCGGCACTGGTTGCCCTGGCCGCGGCTGAAATCGGCACTGCCGACATAGCCACCGCCAACGGCCGCACCTTCGTGCACCAGTTCAGCGTCGGCATACACGCGCGGCTGGTCCGGATTCGTGAGGGCATGACCTATCGCAGTCGGACCGGCAAGATCCTGGCGAGCCTCAGGGCCATCGCGGCCGCTGCGATCAGCCCCCCGCGCTTCGAGGCCGATCTGCATACCGGCAACAGCACCGAACACCGGCAGGTCGCCGGCATTTCCGTCTCCAACAATCCGCTCGGAGAGGGCCAGTTGTTTGCCGACCGGCTGGACCAGGGGGTGCTGGGTGTCTACGTGGCCGCTCCGATGAACACCTCGGCGCTGCTGAAGCTTGCGGTGGACCTCTTCACCGGAAGCTGGCGACAGAGCCCGCTGGTGGAAGAACGCGAGGTCGACCAGCTCACCTTGAGCTTTCCCCGGCGCCGGCGCGGCAACCATGCGGTGATCGACGGGGAACTGATTGCGCTGGAGAAGACGGTTCACATCACCATCCATCCAAACGCCCTCAAGGTGCTGCGGCCGCGGCGTGGCTGAATTTCTTGCCTGGAGAAGGAACTCTCGGGCAGGTCCCGGCGTTTGGGGGCGACAGCGATCGTAAGGCGATGCTGCACCGGGGCAGCATTTGGGAAGTACAGTGCAGGAATTCAGGGGGGCACTGCCCGCGGCAATCCGCAGGGTGGTCGATGATACGGGCCGGCTCAACGCCCTGGCCGCATTGGCCCAGCCGACCGCCGAAACCGATGGGGATTTCGATCGCCTGAGCCGCACAGCCGCCCGGCTGTTTCATGCCGAACTCGGGTTTATTGCCCTCGTCGGTTCCACCGGCCAGCAACTGCAGGGCACCCACGGCGCCCACACCATCAGCGACGCCAACTTCGCAGCTCACACGCTGGGTGCTCGGGCGGGCGAGGTGCTGTTTGTTCCCGACACCACGACCGATCCGCGCTTCGCCGACAGTCCCCTGGTCACCGGTGGCGAGCATGTCAGGTTCTTCGCCGGCGTTCCGATCACCTATTCCGGCCATCGGCTGGGGGCACTCTGTGTTCTCGGCACCAGCCCGCAGGCCGGCGTATCTCACGAGATCAACGAACAGATGTTCGACCTCGCGGCCCTGGCGAGCACACTGTTCGGCCTGAAGGATGAAG
>JAEZFJ010000218.1 GCA_023437755.1 Pseudomonadota bacterium | reverse complement strand
GACCAACGCCGCGGACGGTAAGAAACATGTTCCCGGCCTGCCCCTGGGGCCGACCGTGGCCCAGGCCATCGGCGACATCCCCGATGCCGACAAGTTCGCTGGCCTGATCGAGACCGACGCAGTCAAGGCGGCGTTCGGCAAGCCATCCGACTACGGGTCGGAAATGCGCTGCCTGACCAACGATGCATGGCACTACGGTCACACCCGTGTCTGGAACCCGGCTATCCTGACATCGAGCGCGCGCACCACCCATACCGACATCTCACGGAATCGGTTCTCGGAGACGGTGCCCGGTACCGTCGAGCCGATCAGCCGGTTCTACCGGCTCTCCCCTGATGGCCTGTCCAACACGCTGCGCGCCGGTACCGATGGGGCACGCGGTGCGTTCACCAGCCCTCGCCCGATCCACTACAAGCACTCACGCTGCATCACTGTGCGGGAGATGGCGCGCCTGCATGGGTTCCCCGACTGGTTCCGGATGCATGCCACCAAATGGCACGGTGCCCGCCAGATCGGCAATGCCGTCCCGCCGCCACTCGCCCGCGCCATCGCCGGCCAGGTGGTCAAGGCGTTGGGCGTCAAGCCGGTGCGTTCCGACCGCGTGCTGGACCTGGGCGACACGACGCTGCTGTACATGGAGATGTCCGAGGCTGCCGAGCACTTCGGCGTCAAGGCACCCCCTAGCAAGCGCGACCACAAGAGCGGCAGCAAGAAGCGTAGCCAGCGCGAGACCGAGAATGCGCGCCTTTACCTGCGGGTCGTGAATGGCTGACGGGCGCACCGAAACCAATAGATACAAGGCCATTCTTGAGAAGGTCTTCTTCGACCGGTACGCGGAAGGCGCCACGGTCGTACATTTCGAGCGCGAGGATATTGAGACCACCGCCGCCGCGCTCGGCGTCAAGCTACCGAAGAACCTGGGCGACGTCGTCTATTCGATGCGGTACCGCACGCCGCTGCCCGAACGCGTCCTTGCCACACAGCCCGCGGGCCTTGAGTGGATCATCGATGGCATGGGTCGGGCGAAGTACGCATTCAAGCTGGTGAAGGCCAATCGTATCCGGCCCAACGAGTCCCTAATCAGCATCGCAGTTCCGGATGCCACGCCCGAGTTAATCCGGGCCTATGCGCTGGACGACGAGCAGGCGCTGTTGGCCATCGTCCGGTATAACCGCCTGATCGACACCTTCCTGGGGCTGACCACCTACAGCCTGCAGAACCACCTTCGTACAACCGTGCAGGGTATCGGGCAGATCGAAATCGACGAACTCTACATCGGTCTAGACACGCATGGCTGCCACTATGCCATCCCGGTCCAGGCCAAGGGCGGCAAGGACCAGATCGGCATCGTCCAAACCACCCAGGACATACGGTTCGTCGAGCAAAGGTATCCCGGCGTCCGATGTAGACCCGTGTCGGCGCAGTTTATGGACGGGGGCGTCGTCGCCATGTTCGAGCTGACGCTGTGGGAAGACGAGGTCAAGGTGGTCGAGGAGCGGCACTACAAGCTGGTGCCTGCAACCGACATCGACCAGGCCGCGATCAGGGCTTATCGGTGACTGCGTAGCACGAGGTGTTGTGGCGCCGCGCCGTGCTGGGCCGCTACATGAACCCTGATTTCCGACTCATGAACAGACCGATACGACTACGACGGCAGCCGCACAGGCTGCAGGTCCGGCAGTACCGCAGCCATTCTCCATGCAATTGGCTGTGGAAATGGGTACGCACGTTGGGTACGCTTCTGGGTACGCACGGTTCGTGGGCACCCTCCTAAGAGCTTGGTATACCACGACAAATTTGCCTGAAGGTCGGAATGGTGGAGCTGAGCGGGATCGAACCGCTGACCTCGTCATTGCGAACGACGCGCTCTCCCAACTGAGCTACAGCCCCGTTCCGACGGCGCCTGATATGGACAATAATCCGCTTCAGGGCAAGAGGGTTCACACCGTTGCCCAGCCGCCCTCCCGCTCACTTCTGAAGATGGCGTCGAGCACGCGCATGGAGGCGATGGAGTCCTCGATGCCCCAGGGCAGCGGCCGTTCGCCGAGGACGGCGAGAGCGAAGGCTTCGGCCTGCTCGGTGTACTGGTCGCAGGCCGGCAGGATCTCGCGGCGGGCCAGCGAACCGTCGATCGGAGCGCCGGTGTCGATGGTGATGGCGGTGCGCTCGTCGGGCGGGGCGTTGAAGGGAATGACGATCTCGAGCTTGGCCTTGCTGCCGAAGACCTGCACCCGCTGGTGGCCGGCGAGCTGGGTGGAACAGGTGAAGCTGAGCTGCCTGCCGCCGCCGAAATCGGCGATAACGGTCGCCAGCCGATCGGTGCCGAAATCGGGGTCGCGCTCGAGCAGCGAGACAACGCGGCTGGGTTCGCCCTCGAACAGGAAGCGGCCGGCGGTCACCGGATAGCAGCCGATATCGAGGATGCCACCGCCGCCGATGTCGGCCTGGTTGCGGACATTGGCGGGGTCGACATTGTGGTAGGCGAAGACGGCGTTGATGGCGCGCACCTCGCCCAGTTCGCCGGAGCGGATGATCTCGCGGGCGCGCTGCCACTGCGGATGGAAGCGGACCATGAAGGCCTCGAGCACGATCCGGTCAGGCGGGCAGGCGCGCAGCCCCTCGGCCTCGGCAGCGGTGCGGGCGATCGGCTTTTCGCACAGGACGTGCTTGCCGGCCTGCGCTGCGGCGACCGTCATCGGCACATGGAGATGGTTGGGCAGGGGATTGTAGATGGCGTCGATGTCGGGATCGGCGAACAGCTCTTCGTAGGAGCCATAGGCCCTGGGGATGCCGAGCTGGGCCGCCGCCGCCTGCGCCTTGCCGAGGTCGCGCGAGGCGATGGCGACCACCTCGGAATGAGCCGATTTCTGGATGGCGGGCGGGACCTTCTGCATGCCGATATTGGCGGTGGACAGAATACCCCAGCGGACCTTGCGCATGTCGTTCTCCCTTTTCGTGAGGGGTAGCGCGAGTGATCGCGCTTGACCAGCAGCTTTGCCCGCCGGTGTGACCGTCGGTTGAGGCGTGGAGCGGG
>JAEZFJ010000305.1 GCA_023437755.1 Pseudomonadota bacterium | reverse complement strand
ACAGTGTGCCAGCCGGAGGCGACGATGCCGCCAAAATGGCTGTGTGGCGCCAGTTCCGGATCGGTGTGGAAGTATTGCGGGTCGTAGATCTGGGCGAAGCGAATGATCTCGGCTTCGGCGAAGGTGTGTTCGCCGAGGTCGAACACCTCGTCGATAACGATGTCCTCGAACCAGCGGGTCACGCGGCGGCTCCTTGGCGGCAATCGACCAGATTGGCCAGGCGCATCGTCAGCACCGGCTTGCCGTCCTGGTTGCGCACGTCGAAATCGAGCGTGACAATGCCCCATTGCGGGTGGGAGGCGGAGCGGCGGAGTTCGGCGATGGTTGCCGTGCCGCCGATGGTGTCACCAACCATGACCGGGTTCTTCCACTTGAGATCGGAAAAGCCGAGTCCGCCGGCGGAGGCCACCCTGGACAGAAAGCTGTCGACCAGCATTCGGAGGCTCAGCCCACCGGTCTGCCAGCCGCTCGAGGCGAGACCGCCGAGCAGGCTTGCCTTGGCGGCCACTTCATCGAGGTGAAACGGGAAGGGATCGAACTCCTGAGCGAAGCCGATGATCATCTCGCGGCTGACGGTGGTGTGGCCGAGGTCGATCACCTCGCCGACGGTCAGGTCCTCGAAGTGGCGGCGGTTGGCCGTGACGGGATTGGTCATGTGCTTGCCCTATACGTCAACGGAGGCGGTTTTGGCATGGGTCGGGAGCAAGGGCAAGCTTACAGAGCTTTGGTCATGTGCACGGCCGTGCCGTTCATGAAGGTCTCCATACGCATGATGGCATAGGCGACGGGCTAGGACGCTACGACGCCGGGGCTCCTAGGCCACCCGCTGCCGCCGCGGACCGCGGGCCCATTCCGGCAGCCATGTACCATGGGCTTCGATGAGGTCGTCGACGAGGTTCCAGATCTGGTCGAGGTCCAGTTCGGCAGCGGTGTGCGGGTCCATCATGGCGGCGTGGTAGATGTGGTCGCGGTTCTCGTCGACCAGGGCGCGGACGGTCAGTTCCTGGACATTGATGTTGGTGCGCATCAAGGCCGTGAGTTGCGGCGGCAGATCGCCGATGTGGGTTGGCTGGATGCCGCTGCGATCGACCAGGCACGGCACTTCCACGGCTGCATTGTCGGGCAGGCTGGTGATGGCGCCGTTGTTGCGCAGGTTGCCGTAGATGACCGACGGCTCGCCGGTCCAGACCGAGTTGACGATCGAGGAGGCGTATTCCTTCGACGGCTTCACCTCGATGCGGTCGGCCTTTCGGTAATCCTCGGAGGTCCGCTTCCAGCCGGCGATCTGCTCGACGCAGCGCTTGGGATACTCGTCGAGCGGGATGCCGAACTTCTCGATCAGGTCCGGGCGACCATCCTTGATGAAGTAGGGGGTGTACTCGGCGAAGTGCTCGGAACTTTCGGTGACGAAGTAGCCGAGCCGCGTCATCATCTCGTAGCGGACCTTGTTGGGGCAGCGCGGGTTCCAACCGGGCTTGGGCGCACGGCCTTCCCGATAGGCGCGGTGCAGGTCGGGGTAGAGGTTGCGATACGAGCCATCGGGCTGGCGATGCTCGAACTCGAGGAAGAACGCCATGTGGTTGATGCCCGCGGAGCGGTAGCGGATTTCCTCGTAGGGAATGTCGAGGTCGTGGGCGAGTTCTTGGGCGGTGCCCTGCACCGAGTGGCAGAGACCGACCTGCCTTATGGTCGGGTACTTCTCCGCGATGGCCCAGGTGTTGATGGCCATCGGGTTGACGTACTGCAGCATGATGGCGTCGGGGGCGACGGCAAGCATGTCCTCGCAGATGCGCCAGAGATGCGGCACGGTGCGGAGGCCACGCATGATGCCACCGACGCCCAGGGTGTCGGCGATGGTGTGGCGCAGATTGTATTTCTTGGGGATATCGAAATCGACCACGGTCGAGGGCTCGTAGCCGCCGATCTGGAAGCAGACGACCACGAAATGGGTGCCGTCGAGCGCCTGGCGCTGGTCGGCATAGGTCTTCACCGTCGCCGAGACGCCAAGCGTAGCGATAAGCTTGCCGGCGATGGTGGCGCTCTCCTCGAGGCGAACCGGATCGATGTCCATCAGGCGGATCTCGGCGCCCGCCAATGCGGGGCGCTGGAGGATGTCGCCGACAATGTTCTTCATGAACACGGTGGAGCCGGCGCCGATAAAGGTGATCCGGGGGCTGGACATGGAAGGACTCCGAAGGACTGTCGGGGCAGACCTTATCGGCTTGATGCGGCAACGCAACGGGTGTCGAAATCGGGGGTGCTCGAGCGACATTGGGTTGTTAGCGTAACCGGCAGGGAGATGAGTGATGAAATACATGTTGATGCTCTACGCCAGCGAGCAGGGCGGGGCGGAGCTGACCGACGAGATGATGGCGGAGGCGATGGCGCAGATGGCGGCCTACCAGCGGGCGCTGGAGAAAGCAGGGGCGTTCGTCGGAACGGCGGCGCTGATGCCGACCGCCGAGGCGCGGACGCTCACCAGATATGAGGGGGAGCTCAAGGTCGAGGATGGCCCTTATGCGGACAGCCGCGAGCAATTCGGCGGCTACTTCATGATCGAGGCGCGGGACATGGACCACGCAGTCGAGCTGGCGGCGCAGTGCCCGGCAGCCGGCTGGGGACCGATCGAGATCCGGCAGTTCCACCCCGGCTACGGGCCCTGACGAAAACAAGGGGCGGAAATGTCGAAGCGGCCGGGGCGGCGGCGACATGGTGGTATCGAAGCATGGTGCTTCGAGGAATTCGGGAGCGAAACATGCGCTACATGATGATCATCCACCACGACGCCGAAGCTCTGGCCAGGGCGCCGCAGCAGGAGCTGTGGGCGGAGTATGCCGCCTTCAACCAGGCGCTGCAGAAAGCGGGCGAGGGGTTCTCCGGCGGGGAGCGTCTGGCACCGGCCAAGGGCGGCACGGTGGTAAGGAACCGGGCCGGCAAGACCGATGTGCTCGACGGGCCCTATGCGGATACCCGCGAGCAGTTGGCCGGCTATTTCTTCATCGACGTGCCGACGATCGAGGAGGCGGTCGAATGGGCGAACCGGTGCCCGAGCTCGAAGTATGGTGCGATCGAAATCCGCCCGATCATGGAGCAGGGCCGCAGTTGATGGCCGACGGCACCCACCGCGCCGCCGAACGTGCGGCGCGGGAGAGCTATGGTCGGCTGGTGGCGTTCCTGGCAGCGCGGAGCCGGGACGTCGCCGGGGCCGAAGACGCGCTGGCGGAGGCCTTCGCCAGCGCGCTCCAAACCTGGCCGCAGAGCGGCGTGCCCAACAATCCCGATGCCTGGCTGCTGACGGTGGCCCGGCGCCGGCAGGCGGACGCGGCGCGTCGGCGGGTCACACGCACCGCGGGGGAGGCGCACCTTACCATGATTGCCGCCGAACTCGGGGAAGCCGGAGGTGGGGATTCCATTCCGGACCGGCGGTTGGCGCTGATGTTCGCCTGCGCGCATCCGGAGGTGGAGGCTGCGATGCGGGCGCCGCTGATCCTGCAGGCGGTGCTGGGGCTGACGGCGGTGGATATCGCTGCGGCATTCCTGCTGCCGCCCGCGACCATGGGGCAGCGGCTGGTGCGGGCCAAGGCGCGCATCCGCGAGGGAGGCATACCCTTTGCCGTGCCGGAGCCGGAGGAACTGCCGGAGCGGCTCGATGCGGTGCTGGCGGCGATCTATGCGGCCTACACCCGCGGCTGGGCCGATCCGTCGGACAGCGGACCGGAGCGGCTGGCAGAAGAGGCGATCTGGCTGGCGCAGGTGGTCGTCGGGCTGCTGCCGGATGCACCGGAGGCCAAGGGGTTGCTGGCGCTGATGCTCTATGCCGAGGCGCGGAGCAGGGCGAGGCGCGACCCGGCAGGTGCCTATGTCCCCTTCGATCGACAGGACATCGCCTTGTGGGATCAAGACGCCATCGCGGCGGCAGAGGCGATGCTGCATGCCGCCAACCGCGGCGGGCCCACTGGCCGGTACCAGATCGAGGCGGCGATCCAGTCGGCACACCTGGCGCGGCGGCTGGGTGGAGCGGACACTTGGCCGGCTGTGGTGCAGCTCTATGACGTGCTGATGCGGCTGTCGCCCTCGCCGGTGGTGGTGCTCAATCGTGCGGCGGCGCTGGCGGAGGTGGAGGGGCCGGACGCGGCGCTCGCCAGCCTCGAGTCGATAGCCGGGGACAAGCGGCTGGACACATATCAGCCGTGGTGGGCGGTGCGCGGGCATCTGCTGGCGCGGGCGGGGCGGAAGGGGGAGGCTCACGAAGCGCTGTCGCTGGCGATCGGCCTTGCCGATGATCCGGCCGTGCGGCAGTACCTGATGCAGCAACGCGCGGCGCTCGCAGACGGCTGAGGACGCTTGCCGTTGCGGCGCCTTTCCACTATATCCCCGCGCCATGAAGCGCTCGTCACCCCTGGAGGACGGGCGCGTATGCCGTTATGGAACGGCATGCACCAACCCAATGGATATTTCCAATGGCTGCGACCAAAGTGCTCAGTGCACAGGCGCGCGAAGGTGTGGGCAAGGGGGCCGCTCGTTCGCTGCGTCGTCAGGGACTCGTCCCTGCTGTCATCTATGGTGACAAGAAAGAACCCCTCACCATCGCCCTGCCGTACAAGGATGTGCACAAGGCCATCTATTCCGGCGGCTTCCTGTCGCACACGATCGATATCGACGTCGACGGCACCAAGCACCACGTGATCCCGCGCGACTACCAGCTGGATCCGGTGAAGGACATGCCGGTTCACGTCGACTTCCTGCGCGTTGGTGCCAATTCGGTGCTGAACGTGGAAGTAGCGGTGTCCTTCATCAACGAGGACAAGAGCCCCGGCCTCAAGCGCGGCGGTACGCTCAACGTGGTTCGCCATTCCGTCGAACTGCATGTTGCGGGCGATGCCATCCCTGACAATGTGGTGGTCGATCTGACCGGTACCGACATCGGCGATGCGATTCACATCTCTTCGGTGTCGTTGCCCAAGGGCGCGGCCCCGGTGATCCAGGATCGCGACTTCACCATTGCCACCATCGTTGCCCCTTCGGCGCTCAAGTCCGAGGAAGGTGGCGCCAGCGATGCTGCCGAGGAAGAGGCTTCCGAGTAACTTCTCGGGCCCTGACGTATTCAAGAGAGGCGGCCCACGGGTCGCCTCTTTCGTTTGGAGGATGCAATGAAGTTGATCGTCGGTCTCGGCAATCCTGGCAGCCAGTATGAAGGCAACCGGCACAATGTCGGCTTCATGGCACTGGAGGCAATCGCCTCGGCCAGCGGGATCGGGCCGTTCCGCAATAAGCACCAGGGGCTGATCGCCGAGGGAGCGATCGGGGGCGAGAAGGTGCTGCTCTTGAAGCCGCAGACCTTCATGAACCGCTCGGGCGACAGCGTGAAGGCGGTGGCGCAGTTCTACAAGGTTCCCGCCGGCGACATCATCGTGCTCTATGACGAACTCGACCTAGCGCCCGGCAAGGTGCGGGTGAAGGTGGGGGGCGGCAATGGCGGGCACAACGGTTTGCGCTCGATCGATCCGCAGATCGGGCTCGACTACAAGCGCGTGCGGATTGGCATCGGCCATCCTGGCAAGGAATTCGTCACCCCGCACGTGCTGGGGGATTTCGCCAAGGCGGACAAGGCCTGGCTCGACCCGCTGCTGGACGCGGTGGGGCGGAACGCGGACCTGCTGGTGAAGGGCGACGATGCCGGCTTCATGAACCGGCTGGCGCTGGCGGTGCAGGGGAGCGAGCCGCCAGCGGAGAAGCCGGCGCCCAAGCCTGGGCCGAAGGGACAGAGCCATGTCCACCAGGCCCGCTCGGCCAAACCTCAGGTGGAGGTGCCGAAGAGCGGGCCGATGGCGGACATGCTCAAGAAGCTGTTCGGCGGCGAGAGCTAGGGTCAGGACTCATTGATCCAAAAGATGATTGTCGCAGCGATGCAGATTGCCGAGAAGAAGGTGTGGGCGCATCGGTCATAGCGAGTAGCGATGCGTCGCCAGTCCTTGAGCTTGGCAAACAGG
>JAEZFJ010000289.1 GCA_023437755.1 Pseudomonadota bacterium | reverse complement strand
TCGTGCACCCCGCTTGGCTGCCTGATGCTGCTGCGTGACCGGCTGGGCTCCCTCTCCGGCCTGAACGCGGTGATCGTTGGCCGCTCCAATCTCGTCGGCAAGCCGATGGCGCAACTGCTGCTCCGCGAGAACTGCACCGTCACCGTTGCCCATTCGCGCACCCGCCACCTGCCGGCGCTGCTTCGCCAGGCGGACATCGTCGTTGCCGCCGTAGGTCGCCCCGAGATGATCCGCGGCGACTGGATCAAGCCGGGCGCCACGGTGATCGATGTGGGCATCAACCGTATCCCGGCGCCGGAGCGCGGCGAGGGCAAGACCCGACTCGTCGGCGACGTCGCCTTCGCCGAGGCGGCCGAGATCGCCGGCGCCATCACCCCGGTGCCAGGTGGGGTGGGCCCCATGACCATCGCTTGCCTCCTCGCCAATACCGTAACCACGGCGTCACTGATCAACGGCCTCACCCCGCCGGGCGATCTCACGGCATGATCGACGGCACCGCGCACGATCCGGGCGGCCGGGTGCGGCTGGCGCTGATGCCCGGCGTCAGGGGAGACGCCGAGTTCAGCGATCACGAGCATCGCCAACTGATGCGCCGCTGGATCGGGGACACCTTCCCCGAGCGCTACATCCTGTTCATCGGCATGAACCCCTCCACTGCCGATGCCAATGTCAACGATCCCACCTGCGCCCGCGAATGGACCTTCGCCCAGCGTGAGGGTTACGCCGCCATGGCCAAGGGCAATGTCGGGGACTACCGGGCCACCGATCCCAAGATGCTGCTGGCCCCGAGCGTCGTTGCCGTGTCACCGCACAACCTGCCGTCCCTGCGCGCTGCGGCCCGCAAGGCCGACAAGGTCGTGCTCGCCCATGGCAAGCTCAACAAGGCGCTGGCGCCAGCCGGACGCGAATTGGTCGAGGCCCTGCGGGCCGATGGCATTCCGCTGTGGTGCTTCGGGGTCAATGCCGATGGTTCGCCCAAGCACCCGCTTTACCTCCGGCTCGACACGCCGCTGATCCCGTTTCCCGGATAGCTCATGCCCATTCCCTTCTTCGACGGTCACAACGACACCCTGCTCAAGCTGCTTGAAGCCGGTCCGGAAGCGGACAAACTGTTCATTGACGGGTCATCGTCCGTACATCCCTCTTCATCTTCGCTTCACATCGACCTGCCGCGCGCCCGTTCCGCCGGGATGGCGGGCGGGTTCTTCGCCATGTTCCCGCCGCCGCTGAAGGGGTCTTCTGCAACCATCGTACCCACCGGCTCCACCCCGAGCCTGCCGCCGGAGCTCGACATCGCCGAGGCGCAGCGGTCCACCCTCGGCATGGCCGCGATCCTGCTCAGGCTCGAGCGGATGGGCACCCTTTCTGTCTGCCAATCCGCCGCCGACATCCGCACTGCCATCGCAGCGGACACACTCGCGGCCGTGTTCCACATCGAGGGCGCCGAGGCGATCGATCCGGATTTATACGCGCTGGAGGTACTTTATGCTGCAGGCCTGCGGTCCGTTGGCCTGGTGTGGAGCCGCGCCAACGCCTTCGGCACCGGCGTCCCCTTCCGCTACCCCGCCGACCCGGATATCGGCCCCGGGCTCACCGAAGCCGGCAAGAACCTGGTCCGCGCCTGCGACCGCATGGGGGTGATGATCGACATGTCGCACCTCAATGCCGCCGGCTTCCGCGACGTCGCCGCCATCAGCACCAAACCGCTGGTTGCAACGCACTCCAACGTCCACGCTATCTCCCCACACGCCCGCAACCTGGTCGCTTGGCAGCTTGCCGCCATCCGCGAGAGCAGGGGCGTGGTCGGCCTGAACTTCGCCACCGGCTTCCTGCGGGAAGATGGGCAGATGCGCGCTGACACCGGCATCGACATCATGGTCCGTCATGTCGACGCGTTGGTGGAAGCGGTGGGCGAGGACGGGGTGGCGATCGGGTCGGACTTCGACGGAGCGCTGATCCCCGCCGAGATCGGCGATGTCACCGGCGTGCCGAAACTGCTGCAGGCGCTGCTCGACAAGGGCTATGGCGAGGCGCTGGTGCGCAAGATCGCCATGGACAACTGGCTGTCGCTTATCGAGCGGACAATCGGCTGATCAGCCGTCGCACAACGTGTCGCCACAGGCGCGCATGTTGGCGATGCGGGTGCGCAGTTCATCCAGGCCGATCGCACCGGGAATGATCTCGTTGCCGATGATGTAGGTCGGCGTGCCGGTGATGTTCAGGGCCTTGGCGATCTCGTAGGAGGTCTGGATGGCCCGGGCTACCGTGTCGGTGCCCATGTCCATCTCCAGCGCAACCTTGCTGAGGCCGAGCGCGGCGGCGGCGTCCAGTGCCACGTCCTTGTTGACCTGCCCGCGAGCGGTGAACAGCGCCTCGTGGAAAGCCCAGTAGTCGGCATCGGATCGCCCGACCAGCACCGCCACGCGTGCGGCGTCGATGGACTCGTTGGACAGGATCGGGAATTCCTTGAGTACGACCTTGAGGTCGGGATCCTCGGCCAGCAGCGCGGCGAGATCGGGCAGGGCGCTGCGGCAATAGCCGCAATTGTAGTCGAAGAACTCCACCAGTGTGACGTCGCCCTCAGGATTGCCCAGCACCACCTGGCCGGGGTCGTTGAAGATGGCGTTCTGCATGGTGGCGATCGCCGAGCGCGACTTCGCCTGCTCTTCCTGGCGGATGGTGGTCTCGAGGGCGAGCGACATGCGTTGCAGGATCTTCGGATCGCTCAGCAGGTAGGATTCGATCAGTGGATTGATCTGGTCGGCTTGGATCGTGGGCGGCGTTGCCGCCGTTGTTGCGAGCCGCTGCCCATCATAGTCGGCGAGCGCCTTGTCGATCAGTGCCTGCACGGCGTTCGGTTCCAGCGGCTGCGTGCGCGTGACGAGGCTGTAGCCCAATGCACCGGCGAGTATGCCCACAAGGGCGACCAGAACGAGGGTGAGGCGGGACATGGGCGGGCTCCGGGAGTCGTCCAGAGAGTCTAGCAGAGGTGCGCTCAGCGTGGCAGGTGCTGTTGAACACTGTGCTACTTTGCCCATCAACTCTGCTTGAGACCACCCTTGCCGCCGCGGCGGGGCCGGGGCATGAGAGGACATGTCCTCTTCTCCTGACGGGCTGATGCCCTTTCAAGCCATGGAGATCCTCAAGCGCGCCAACGCCCTTGAGGCCTCCGGTCGAACCATCTGCCATCTCGAGATCGGCGAGCCCGGCGCGCCGCCCGCGCCTCGGGTACTCGAAGCCGTTGCCCGGGCGCTGCCGGCAGGGCAGGCCTATACCCAGGCCAAGGGAATGCTCGACCTGCGACTTGGGCTGGCCGAACACTACCGCGTCCAGCACGGCGTCGCCGTCGACCCCGAGGCGATCCTGTGCACCATGGGGTCGTCCGCGGGGTTCATCATCGCCTTCCATACGGCGTTTCGGCCCGGGGCGCGGATCGCGATCACCCGCCCGGGCTACCCGGCCTACGTGAACACGCTGATCGGCCTCGGTTTCGAGGTGGTGGAAATACCCGTCACCGCCGCCAATGGCTGGCAGTTGACGGGCGCCGACATTGCCGCGGCGCACGCTGCCGGGAGCTTTGAAGGGCTGCTGTTTGCCAGCCCGGCAAACCCCACCGGGGCCGCCGTGGATCGCGCGGGCCTGGCCGACATCGTCGCCACCTGCGAGCGGCTGGGTGTGACCTTCATCTCCGACGAGATCTACCATGGCCTCGACTATCGCGGGCCCTCCGTCAGCGCGCTCGAGATCACCGACCGGGCCATCGTGATCAACAGTTTCTCGAAGTACTACTGCATGACAGGCTGGCGGATCGGCTGGATGGTGCTGCCGGCGCAGTTCATCCGGCGCGCCGAAATCCTGCAGCAGAACCTGTTCATCTCGGCTCCGACCCTGAGCCAGATTGCGGCAACCGCAGCGTTACGGGAGCGCGACTATTCGGAGGAGCAGAAGGCTCGCTATGCCGCCAACCGGCTGCTGCTGACCGGTGGTCTGCGGCAGATCGGCTTCGATATCGAGCATGCGGCGGAAGGCGCGTTCTATGCCTATGCCGGCATCTCGCGCTTCTCCAACGACGCGCTGACCTTCTGTGAGCATCTGCTTGACACGGCGGGAGTGGCGGCGACGCCGGGCGTCGATTTCGACCGCGTCAACGGCCACCAGTATGTTCGCTTCTCTTACGCCGGGCGTACCGAGACGATCGAATCTGCGCTGGAGCGCCTGCAGCGTGCGCTTGGGTGAGCCCATTGGGCGGAGTTGACTTTCCCGCCGGCTGACCTACCTTGATAGGATGATTGATCCTCTGGCGACACTGCTGAACATCCTGCGGTCCCGCACCGTAGCAAGACCGCAGCCCTGAACCCGCGCCCCCTCCGGCGCCTGCCGGGTTCAGGGGACCGCATAGCCTTGGCGCCAGCCACCCTTTCAAAAAAACCTGTGCCGTGCCGCTTCTGCGGCCGAGGGATCGTCATGACCACAATCTCGCTTTCCGACTTCAGCCTCTCTCCCGACATCATCCTGGCAAGCAGCGAGCATCGCCTGTTGCTGCGGCTTGCCATGGGCGGAACCGGCCACACCGCCGATGACGCCGATGACCTGCTTTACGAACTGGAGCGCGCAACCGTCGTGCCCGACCAGTTCCTGCCGTCCGACACTGTCCGCATGGGGTCAACCGTTTCCTTCCGCACCGCCGAGGGGGAGCAGAAGGCAGTTGAACTGGTGCTGCCGATCGACGCCGACATCGCAGAGGGCAAGATCTCCGTCCTGACGCCAATCGGCACGGCGCTGCTGGGACTGCGGACGGGGCAGTCCATCTCGTGGCGGACCCGGGGCGGGCGCCGCCAGGCGCTAACGGTGCTGCAGGTGCTGGCTCCGCGGATCTATGAGGAGCCGGAACCACCGTCGGCGGCCTAAGGCACAGCGCGAAATAAGAAGGCCCGCCAATCGGCGGGCCCTCTTGCTTTAGGTGCAGGCGACTAGCCCAGCCCGAGCCGGCGCTGCCACCAGCCCACCTTCTTTTTCTTTTCCGGCTCAGCGTCTTCCACCGGTGCGGCGGCCGAGGACGTTACGACCACGCCCTCGGGAGGGAGCTCCCTGCGAGCGCGGGTCGGACGAGTCGGCTCATCGGCCGCTTCTGGCGTGCTTGCGGCCGGAGCCTCTACGGATGGCTCGGCAGCAGCCGGCGCGGTCTGGGGCTGAGCGTCGCTCTCAGTCACAGCCTCGGTGGCATCCGCCTTTGGCTTGCGGGTACGCGGCTTGCGCTTCGGCTTTTCCTCGGCGGCGGGTTCTGCCGTGACTGTGGCATCGACGGGGGTCGTTTCAGCCGGGGCGGACTCCTCGGTCTCGACAACCTTGCGACGGCGCGGCCGCTTCGGCTTCTCCGCTACCGCGGGCTCGGCGGCAAGCTCGGCCGGAGCAGACTCGACGACCGGCTCCGCCTGGGCGAGTGTCTCGCCACTTGCTTCCACGGGGGCAGGGGTCTCTTGCTGCCCGGTCAGTTCTGCGGCGACATCGCTGACTTCGGCCATGGTCCGCGGGCCATTGACTGCCTCATCGCCCTCGGATGCGCCGTTGGCCTCCAGCTCACGCCGGTTCCGGCGACCACCACGGCGGCCGCGACGACGGCGCTTGCGGGTTTCACCTTCGGTTGCGGAAATGGCCTCGTCCGAATCCGCCTCGCCATCCGATTGCTCGGCACCCTCGTCGTCGGACGCTTCGCCTTCGACCTGTGGAGCCGGTGCGGCGCGCTGCGCTTCGCCACGTTCGCCACTACCACGGCGCCGGCGGCGACGACGGCGGCGACCATTTCCTTCGCCGCTTCCATCGCCCTCACCGTTGCCCTCGTCGCCACTCTGGCTCTCGGTTTCATCCTCCTCGCTTTCGACGATCTCGTCTTCCTCGACGAGGTCTTCGATCACGGCGGTGTCGACCCGCACATGCGTGGCCGCGCGCTGGTCGGCGTAAGCGGGGACCCGTGCCTCACCCTTTTCGATGAAGAACTGTTGCCCCGTCAGCTTGCCATCGGCGGTGATGGTGATGGACAGGTTGTTGCGCAGTTCGAGCGCGCTCAAGGTCTCGCGCTTGAAGTTGAGGATGTAGAGCGCCACGTCGGTCGGCACACGCACATTGATCGACTGGCCCTGCTTGCGCAGAACGTGATCTTCGATGTGGCGCATGATCATGAGCGCCAGCGACTCGGTGGAACGGACCAGACCGGTGCCATCGCAGATCGGGCACTTGTGGGTGGAGCTTTCCACGACGCCGAAGCGGATGCGCTGACGGCTCATCTCCATCAGGCCGAAGTGGGAGATGCGACCCACCTGGATGCGGGCGCGATCGTCCTTCAGGCAGTCCTTGAGCTTACGCTCGACGGCGCGGTTGGAGCGGTTCTCCATCATGTCGATGAAGTCGATGACGATGAGCCCAGCAAGGTCGCGCAGCCGCAGTTGGCGCGCCACCTCGTCGGCGGCCTCCAGATTGGTCTGGAGCGCGGTGTCCTCGATGTTGTGCTCCTTGGTGGAGCGGCCCGAGTTCACGTCGATCGAAACCAGCGCTTCCGTCGGGTTGATGACGATGTAGCCGCCAGAGGGCAGGGTCACCACCGGCGAGAACATCTGATCGAGCTGTGCCTCGATGTTGTACTTGGAGAACAGCGGCTGTTCTTCGGTGTACGGCTTCACGTTCTTGGAGTGGGACGGCATGATCATCTTCATGAAGTCCTTGGCCTCGCGGTAGGCGTTGTCGCCTGCCACCAGAACTTCATCGATGTCCTTGTTGTAGAGATCGCGGATCGTCCGCTTGATCAGCGATCCTTCCTCGTAGACGAGGCACGGCGCCTGGCTCTGCAG
>JAEZFJ010000188.1 GCA_023437755.1 Pseudomonadota bacterium | reverse complement strand
CCTCCTACCTCATGTTTACCGGCATCGACAGCTCGGCCAAATGGTTGGGGCTGGCCGGTATTCCCGCCATGCAGGTGGTGTTCCTCCGCTATGTCATCCACCTCGGCCTGACCGCCGGCATCAACCTGCCGAGCATGGGCACGTCGCTGTTCCGGACCGCCAGCCTCAAGGTGCAGGTGCTGCGCGCCGCCATGCTGCTTGGCGCGACCTCCTGCAACTTCTTTGCGGTGCGCTACCTGCCGCTGACGGTCACCGGCGCCATCGCCTTCACCATGCCGCTGTTTATCTGCGCGCTGTCGGTGCCCCTGTTGGGCGAGACGGTGGGCTGGCGCCGCTGGGCCGCCATAGCCGTCGGGTTCGTCGGCGTGCTGATCATCGTGCGGCCCGGCTCCGAGGCCTTCCACCCGGCGGCGCTGCTCTGTCTCGCCGGCGCGGTGTTCTCCGCCTTCTACTTCCTGCTGACCCGGCGCATGGCGGGCAGGGACACGGCTGCGACGCAGCAGTTCTATGTGGGCATCTGCGCCACGGTTGTGCTGGCGCCGCTGGCGCTCCCGGGCTGGACCTGGCCCACCGACCCTGCCACCTGGGTGGCCTTCTTCACCGTCGGGCTGTTCGGGTTCGTTGGCCATCAGCTCTCTACCGTGGCGCTCGGCTACGCCCCCGCCTCGGTGCTGGCGCCGTTCTCCTACCTGCAGATCCTGTTCATGGCCGGGTCGAGCTGGCTGATCTTCGCCCAGCCACCTGATATCTGGCTCTATCTGGGCGCGCCCATCGTCATAGCCAGTGGCCTCTACATCTGGCTGCGCGAACGCAAGCTGGCCAAGCCCGTCACGCCTGTGGCCGAGGTACGCTAGTCGTCCCCACCCTCGGTGACTTCCTTGATCGGCTCCCGCTTGTCGGCGTCGCCCTGGGTGATCAGGCGCGAGCTCCGCTGGCCGGACAGATAGATCCACAGCCAGCTCATTGCCACATAGAGCCGGTTCTTCAGGTCCAGGAGGAAGTAGATGTGGGCGATGCCCCACACCCACCACGCGATCCACCCCTTGAGCCGGATCCAGCCGAAGTCGATGACGGCTGCCCGCTTGCCGATGGTCGCGAGATCGCCCTTGTGCTTGTAGCCGAAGGGCAGGGGCTCCGTATTTCCCGCGAGGCGGGCGCGGATGACCTTCGCCGCGTGCTTGCCCGCCTGCTTGGCGGCGTCGCCGATACCGGGCACCGGCTTGCCATCCGGCTGGGTCATGGCGGCGGTGTCACCGACCACGTAAATCTCGGGATGTCCCGGCACCGTCAGGTCCGGATTGACCTTCACCCGCCCGGCCTTGTCCGCTTCGACCCCGAGCCAATCGGCGGCTGGTGACGCCTCCACACCGGCCGCCCAGATGATGGTTTCGGTATCGAGCCGCGTGTCGCCATAGGTCAGCCCGTCGGCGTCGATGCCCGTGACCGGCTGGCCCAGGACCACCTCCACACCCCGCCGCCGAAGGGCACCCAGGGCATACTCCGAGAGTTCCTCGCGAAAATTGCCCAGCACTTTCCCGCCCGCCTCAATCAGCACCACCCGCGCCTTGTCGGGGTTGGCGCGGCGGAACTGGCCCCGCAGCGCTTCCTGGGCCAGTTCCATGATGGCGCGGGCCATTTCGACGCCGGTGGGGCCGGCGCCGATGATCGCAAAGGTCAGCAGCGCCTGGCGCTTTTCGGGGTCCGGCTCGCGCTCCGCCGCTTCGAAGGCGAGCAGCAGCTTGCGGCGGATGGTGGTGGCGTCTTCCAGCGTTTTGAGGCCTGGTGCGTGGGCCTCCCAGGCGTCCTGCCCGAAATAGGCGTGCCGTGCTCCGGTAGCGATGATCAGGCTGTCATACGGTACCGTTGAGCCGTCTTCGAGCAGAACTGCGCGGCGATCTACATCGATACCGGTAACGGTCGCGAGGATCGTGGTGACATCGCGCCGCCGGCGGAGGATGTGGCGGATAGGCCAGGCGATTTCGGAGGTCGCGAGTGCCGCCGTCGCCACCTGGTAGAGCAGCGGCTGGAACAGGTGGTGGTTGCGGCGGTCGATCAGCGTGATCTCGACCGGAGCACCCTCCAGCGCCTGCGCCGCGCGCAAGCCGCCGAAGCCGCCGCCGACGATTACCACCCGATGTACCATCCGCACCCCCGTTTTGCGTTGAAGCTGCCCGCTTCGCCGCCGGGGCGCAACTGGGCTCAGCGAACCCGATCGCGCCAGCGCGCGGCGTAGGACGCAAAGCCGTCCACCGCCAGGGGTTCCACAGCCGCCCCCGGATGGGCTGCGCCGGCCTTGGGATCGAACAGCATCGCTGCACCGAGGCTGGTCCCGGTTGCGTCGCCCGAAGCGAACACCGGCACCTCGAGCAGGCGCGCCAGCGCTGACGCATAGAGGCCGTTCCGGGCAAGCGGGCCTTCGATGGTCACCGACCGCCCCTTGCCGCAAAGCGCGATGGCCGCCTCGGTGACGAGGGCGAGATAAAGCGAAATCGCCGCCGTCCGCTCGCCGGCGGAAAGGGTCTCGCGGTCGACGGTCCACGCCCCGGCCCGGTGGGGAAACGGCCCGACGCCCGGGACGAACCCCGGCAGCACCTGAACGTCGCCGACGATCACCTTGGCGATCTCCTCGGCAATGGGTTCCCCCGCCCCGGGGGCCAGGAGATCGAACTCCCGGCCGCCCATGAACCGTGCCGTCGGCACCGGCCGGCCGAACGCATCGACATTGGCGAGGCTGTCCCGCGCCGGATCGAGCCGGTCCGTTGGGCCCCCCACCGTCATGGCAATGGTCCAGGTGCCGCTCGACACGATGGTGAACGGCGTCTCGTGTGCGCCCAGATGCGGGATCAGCGAGGCATTGGAATCGTGGATGCCGCAGGTGACGGGCGTGTCGGCGCCGAGCCCAAGCTCCGCCGCCAGATCGGGCTGCAGCGTACCCAGCACCGACGCAGCCGGCGCCACTTCGGGGAACAGCGCGCTCCAGCCCTCGCGCTCCACCAGACTCGACAGCTTTCCCCGGTTCGGCGCCCACAGGTCGGTATGGCAGCCGAGCGAGGTCACCTCGCTCGCCTTAACGCCGGTCAGCCGCCAGGCCAAGTATTGGGGGTAGGGGAGGATGTCGGTCACCGTCGCGAACGCGTCGGCAAAGCGCCGGGACTGCCAGAAGATCTGCGCCCCGAGATTGAGCCCGTTCGGCAGAAGCGGCGACAGGGTCTCCGCGAACTCCGGACGCGCCTCTGCGTACTGCCCCGCCGTCTCCTCGGGCCCGGTGTGTTCATAGTCGAGCACCGGCATCGCCAAATCGTCGCCATTCAGCAGCGCGGCGGTTGCACCATGGGTGGTGATGGAGATGCCGTCGACGCCGTGCTCCGCCCCGAGCGATGCCAGGCTGTCGCGGATAAAGCCCCACAGCCGGTCCACATCGGCATGGGGATAGATCCCGTCCGTCCGCACCGTATTCGGCGTCGAGCGGACCGCCACCTGTTCCCCATCTCGGATCAGCACCACTTTGGCGTTGGTCTTGCCGATGTCGATGACGGCGATGCGGTGCGGGAGGGGCATGAAGGCTCCAGGGCAGGATTACCGCCGCTTAGCCGATCCCATCCGGCCGCGCCAGTGCTGACATGTCAGCGTGGGTCGAGGGCTGCCGCGATGGCTAGGTCCATCTGTGGCCCGATGCGCTGGGGCGCTTGAAGATGTCGTGCAGCGCCAAGAGCACCGCCATATGCAGACGCTCCGGCGTGCTCGGATCCTTGAGGCACTTGACCTTCGACGAGACGGTGAACCGCGCGTCACCACTGGTGCCGCTGGCCGTGAACCACAGGAACTGCGTCGCGCCGTCGTACTTTGCGGCGACGATCCGGAACTGCACGTCCTCACCTCGCTCCGTCGGGAGCCTGCCTCACCCCCAGGAAGAAGCATTGCCTGCTCTGGTTCCCGAGTATGGTCAAAGCTCAGCGGCTGACAATGGGCTGCCCGTGGACATCGATGAAGTCACTCATCGAATTTGTGCTCGGGAGCGCTGTGGAGCAGTTGGGACGTTGGGGTCTGCGTGAGGTGGAGGTAGTGCTCGAAGCCTTCATGCGTGGTCGTCTGTGGGTTGTGCGTGCACCGAGAACCCTGAATGGGCTGTTGGCGCAAGGCTGGCCAGTGTGATGCTGGCCAGGTGTTCGGTGATCAGCGCTTCCGCCTTGGCCAGTGTCTCCGCCAGCGCCCCATTCACCGCTTGCTCCACCTTGCACTGGCTGTCGGCATTTCGGCTGGCAATGGCGAAAAGGCCTGGCCGCCCCAGCGCCTGATAGACCTCCAGTAGGGTGATCTCCGACAGTGGCTTGGCCAGGGCCCAGCCGCCGCCATGGCCCTTTTCGGACGTGACATAACCAGCTTCCCGAAGGCCTGCCATGGTGCGACGGAACACCGGTGCGTTCGTGCCCATCGCCCTGGCAAGCACCTCGGAGGTCTGGGGCGATGACACCTGCCCAAGATGCAGAAGCACGTGCAGGACGCCCGACAGGCGCGTGTCCTTGTTCATCGCCGACTCCGCCGCTGATGGACCCAAAAGCCGGATTGACGTAGCACAGCCATTCTCGTATCAACAACAGATACAAGAAAATGAGCGCGCCACATTGGAGCCTGCTGATGGCGCACAATCACCACGACCATTTCGCCAATCCCGCCGCCATTGCGTCCTATGTCGAGAATGCCCGCAGGAATGTTCCCGGCCTTGAAGATCTTCATCGCATGGTCATGCTCCTCCTGGCCGAGCACGCTCGGGGGCCCTCGCATATCCTGGTGGTAGGCGCCGGTGGGGGCATGGAAACTCGGGCCATGGCGGAGGCCCGACCGGACTGGCGCTTCACCGGGGTCGATCCGTCCGGCGCCATGCTTGACCTGGCGCGGCAAGCCCTGGGTCCGCTCACCCAGCGTGTGGACTTGTTGGAAGGCACCGTGGATCAGGCCCCGGGCGGCCCCTTCGACGGCGCCACATGCCTTTTGACCATGCACCATCTCGACGAGCAGCAACGTCTCCATCTGCTGCGCGAAACGCGCGCACGGCTCAGGCCCGGAGCGCCCTTGGTAACGGTCGAGCACGCCGCTCCGTCCCCCGATACCTCCCGTTGGATGAGCCGGTCCGTTGCCTTCAGCGATCGCGGTGGGCCTGACTGGGACAAGGCCAGGGTCTTTGGTCAAAGAATGGCCGAGCATCTGACATTGCTTTCGGCCGAAGCGGAGCAGGCGCTGTTGCAGGATGCCGGCTTCGAGAATGTCGAAATGTTCTACGCAGCTTTCTCTTTCCGCGGCTGGGTAGCGACGGCCAGTCGAAAGTGACGCGAGTGCGCTCCGGTTCGACCGGAAGGGCACTGTTCGCTGTGCGTGCGAAAGTACACCGCCGCCTTCGGCTACCAGCGTGAAGCCATAGACAAGGGCTGGAGACCGAACACGGAAAGCGGCGCCGCCTTTCTTTCGGACGATCTGGGCTGTATAGCCGGTGCTATCGCCCTTCCGCTTTCGGACATCGCTGCAACAGCCGGAAATTCCCGCAAGAACATGACACCGACTGAGAGGCGAAAATCGGCTGAAACGCCGACAGACGTTGCAAAGGCACGCCGCTTCTCGGTCGCGCCGATGATGGACTGGACGGACCGGCACTGCCGCTACCTCCACCGGCTCCTGACCCGGAACGCATTGCTGTTCACCGAGATGGTCACCAGCGCGGCCATCGTCCATGGCGATGTCGAGCGGCACCTGGCATTCGACCCCTTCGAGCAGCCGGTCGCCCTGCAACTGGGTGGCTCCGATCCGGCCGAACTCGCCAAGGCCGTTCGCCTTGCTCAGCCGTATGCCTATGCCGAGATCAACCTCAACGTCGGCTGCCCTTCGGATCGCGTGCAGTCCGGCCGTTTCGGTGCCTGCCTGATGGCCGAGCCGAACCTCGTCGCCGACTGCGTGCGCGCCATGCGCGATGCCACCGATCGGCCGGTGACCGTCAAGTGCCGCATCGGCATCGACGACCAGGACACCGAGGAGAGCCTCGACCGTTTCGCCGATGCCATGGTCGCCGCCGGGGTGGATGCGCTCTATGTCCATGCCCGCAAGGCCTGGCTCAAGGGACTGAGCCCCAAGGAAAACCGGACCATCCCGCCGCTCGACTACCCGCGCGTGCATCGTCTGCGCGCCAGTCTCACGCCGCTCCCGGTGATGATCAACGGCGGCATCGACACGCTGGAGCTGGCCGAAGCCGAGATGGCGCACATGGATGGCGTCATGCTGGGCCGCGCCGCCTACCACAATCCGCTGCTGCTGGCCGAAGTCGACAGCCGCTTTTTCGGCGATACCCGCCCGGTGCCGACACTCGAGACGGTGATGGGCGAAATGGCTGACTATGCCGAGCGCCACCTCGCCGAAGGTGGCAAGCTCAACAACATCACTCGCCACATGCTTGGGCTCGCCAACGGCGTTCCCGGGGCCCGCCAGTTCCGCCAGATCCTCAGCGTCGATGCGGCCCGGCGCGGTGCCGGCGTGGAGGTGCTGGATCGGGCAATGGCCGCCATCACGCCACTGTCGGCGGCGAGTTAGTCCGTCAGCTCCAGTGCGTTCTGCGTCACGCTATAGCGGCTGAGCGTTTCGAGGAACGTCATGCCGAGCAGGCTCATGTCGAGGGCGCCCGCTTCGACGATGAAGGCAGGGACATCCTCGCGCATGATGCCGCCGACCTCCATCCGCTCGACCCTCACCCGCGCCGCCCGTCCAGTCCCATTGGCGGTGGCGACCGGGATGGAATAACGCAAGCCGTCGGTGTCGATTCCCGCCGCCTCGGCATCGGCCACGGTGAGCACCACGGCGCTGGCGCCGGTGTCGAAGATCATCGGCGTCCGGTGTCCGTTGACGTCGGCAATCACCTCGAAATGGCCGCCGACGCCGCGCCGGAAGGTGGCGGTGCCGCGCTCCGCGTCGACCAGCGCCACCCCGGGCTGCAGTTCGCCCATCAGCCGGCCTGCCACCGACGACAACTCGTCGCGATAGGCATAGCCGACCACGGCGACGGCAAACACCCCGACCCACAGCACCACCGCGCTCAGAAGCTCCGACAGTCGCCGCCGGCGGGTGAATACGCCGCCCGCAATGACGATCAGGATCACCACCAGGGGAATAAGCTGTGCCGTCTGTGGCTGGGTCAGGCCGATCATGCTGCCGGCATCGGCACTGATCAGCAGGGCCAGGCCCGCAGCCACAAGCAGGGCGATGCCGATGAAGATCATGCCTGCCGCCCTTTCCGGTACCGTGTCATCAACAGCATAAAGGCACGTGAGGTCGCGGGTTCAACCCCGCTCACGCGAACGCCAGCAGTGCGGCAAGGACCGTGACCTCCACAAGGGCTCCCAAGCCCCCGATCAGATCGCCGGTCTGGCC
>JAEZFJ010000180.1 GCA_023437755.1 Pseudomonadota bacterium | reverse complement strand
GTCATAGACGATCTCGTCGCCGCTGAGCCGTCCCACCAGCAGCGTGCACGCCCCGCAATCGCCCTCGGCGCAGCCTTCCTTGGAGCCGCGCAGCCGCCGCTCCAGCCGCAGCCAGTCGAGCAGCGTCGTTTCCGGACGCACGTCGGTGAGGCTGACCTCCTCGCCATTGAGGAGAAAACGAATGGCGTTGCCGACCTCGACCACGGTTCAGCTCCCCCGATACGTCGAGTAGGCGAACGGGCTCACCAGGAGCGGCACGTGGTAGTGCTTGTCCTCGCTGATCGTGAACCGCACCGGCACCACCTCGAGAAACGGCGTCTCGATCTCCACGTCCATCCGCGCGAAATACTGCCCCACATGGAAATGGATCTCGAACTCGCCGTGCTGGAACTGGTCCTCCCCCAGGAGCGGCTGGTCCACCCGGCCGTCCTCGTTGGTGTAGCTGTCGGTGATGTGGTGCGTGTGGTCGCCATGGACATAGAGCAGCTCGAGCCGCATGCCGCGCGCCGGCCGGCCGTGCATGGTATCCAGCACGTGCGTGGTCAGCCGTCCTGACGCCATTTTTCTGCTCCTCCGTCCTGTTGCGGAATGAGACTAGCGCATCGTCCCCGTTGCGCAATGCACATTTTTTACCGTTTGGTCCACTTTTGGGCATCTTGTGATCAGCGGCCCCGCCGCTACTATCCGGCTGTCACTGCAAGAGGCTTCGATGAACCGCTATCCCCGCGACATGCACGGCTATGGTCCCAACCCGCCCCATGCGGACTGGCCCGGTGGAGCCCATGTGGCGGTGCAGTTCGTGCTCAACTACGAGGAAGGCGGCGAGAACAACATCCTGCACGGCGACGCCGCCTCCGAGGCGTTCCTGGTCGATGTGCTCGGGGCCGCGCCCTGGCACGGCCAGCGCCACGCCAATGTGGAGTCGATGTATGAATACGGCGCCCGCGCCGGATTCTGGCGCCTCCACCGCCTGTTCACCGAGTCGGAGGTCCCGGTTACCGTCTATGGCGTTGCCACCGCCCTGATGCGCGCACCGGCCCAGCTCGCCGCCATGCAGCAGGCCGGCTGGGAAATTGCCTCGCACGGGCTCAAATGGGTGCAGCACAAGGACATGTCGCCGGACGAGGAGCGCGCGCAGATCGCCGAGGCGGTGCGCCTGCACACCATTGCCACCGGCTCGCGCCCGCTCGGCTGGTATACCGGCCGCTCCAGCCTCGATACGGTCGACCTCGTCGCCGAATATGGCGGCTTCGCCTATATCTCAGACGCCTACGATGACGACCTGCCCCACTGGAAGCTGATCGCCGGCAAGCCGCAGCTCATCATCCCCTACACCCTCAGCACCAATGACATGCGCTTTGTCACCGCCCCCGGCTTCGACACCGGTGAGGAGTTCTTCCAGGCGCTCAAGGACAGCTTCGACTGCCTTTACGCCGAGGGGCAGGCCGGCCAGGCCAAGATGATGTCGATCGGCCTCCATTGTCGTCTGGTCGGACAACCCGGCCGCTTCCAGGGCCTCAAGCGCTTCGTCGATTACATCAAGGGCTTCGACCGCGTGTGGACCCCGACCCGTCTGCAGATCGCCGAGCATTGGCTGCAGAAGCACCCCTGGCGGGAACGGAAAGCAACTCCATCGCAGCAGGATCGTGCCAGTTTCATTGCCGATTACGGCTCGATCTTCGAGCACTCCCCCTGGATCGCCGAGCGCGCCTGGGAAAGCGAGCTCGGCCCCGCCAACGACAGCGCCATCGGCCTGCATTTCGCCCTGCGCACGCAGTTTCGCATGGCAACACCAGAGGAAAGGCTGGCTGTCCTCCGTGCCCACCCCGACCTCGCCGGCAAGCTCGCCGCCGCCCGGCGCCTCACCGAAGCCTCCACGGCCGAGCAGGCTTCCGCCGGTCTCGACGCCCTCACCGACGCCGAGCGCCAGCGCTTCACCGAGCTAAACACCTTGTATGTCGAAAAATTCGGCTTCCCCTTCATTATCGCTGTGCGCGATCACACCAAGGCATCGATCCTCGAAGCCTTCGAGCGTCGCATTGCCAACACCGCCGATGAAGAATTTGCCACCGCCTGCAGGCAGGTCGAGCGCATCGCCCTGCTGCGTCTGAAAGCCCTGCTACCGGAATGACCTAGCCGTTCAGCTCGTCGCGCTCGTCGGGCAGCATCGGTTCGTCCCGGAACAGCCCGATCACCATCGTCAGCACCACCAGCCAGGGCAGGTGGTGCTGCATCCAGTTGTGCGGCGCAAGGCCGATGGGTTGGCTCCAGTGCATTGCCGCAGAATACTGGGCAAAGCTGAAAGATTGGTAACCCTAACAGGCTGTTACGAGCGCCCTTACTTGTAGAACCCCTGCCGCAGATTGATGCCGTGCTCGAGGTAGACTTTCATCGCGCACAACATCCCCGTCCAGCCCTCGCAATTGCCGTAGGACGCCTTCTGCCCCGCCGGGTTCTGGCGCCAGCCGCTTTCGGAGATGGAGACCAGCGTCCTGCCGTCTTCCAGCGGCGCAAAGGTCATGATCACCGTGGTGTCGTAGCTGCCGCCCTGATCGGCCGTGCCATCGGCTGCACCCCAGCGCAGCACGATCCGCTGATCCTTGACCACCTCGACCACATGCACCGGAAACGCACCGGGAAAGTCGTGGAAGTCCCAGGTCACCGTCGCGCCGGTCTCCAGCCGACCCTTGGCCCCACCGGTGGTGAAATAGCCGCTGAGACTCTGTGGATCGGCGACCGCCTCGAAGACCTCGTGCACCGGCTTGCTGATCCGCCCCGAGACGGTGAACTCGAACGGCATCGTCGTTTCCTTGCTCACTACGGCACGCATCCAATCCTCCATTGGTTGACGGGTCGCACGTTATGTTATAGAAATATAACATGTCAATCGACGATCAGGACGACCTCATCTTCAAGGCTCTGGGCCACCGCACCCGTCGCCAGATCCTCGATCTGCTGAAGGCTGGTCCCCGCACGACGGGCGATCTCTGCGTGCAACTCCCCGAACTCGACCGTTGCACCGTCATGCAGCATCTCGGCGTCCTCGAAGAGGCTGGCCTCATCGTGGCGGAGCGCCGCGGCCGGGAACGCTGGAACCATCTCGACGCCCTGCCCATCCACGCCATCCACGAGCGCTGGATCGGCCCCTATGCCGCCTACGCGGCCACCATGCTCAGCCGCCTCAAGCACGCAGTGGAGCAGCCCGACATGGCCGGGGAATAGAGCAGCTTACCGCAACCCTATCAGAGGGGTGACGTTGCCCGACTGACCCCGAAAAACAGGAGACTGGCGTAATGCTCTATGTCGATATCCCGACGCGGAATGAAATCCAGGCGCTGCACACCGCGCGCAACGATGCCAGCGTGTCGATCTACCTCGAGACGACACCGCTGACGCAGGACATCGACAAGAGCCGCATCGAATTCGGCAACCTGACCCGGGCCGCAGCCGAACAACTCGCCGACGTCGCCATCCACAAACGCCAGCTCTCGGCGCTGCTCGAGCAATTTGACGATCTCGCCGAGGACGACGAGTTCTGGCAGTTCCAGGCCAACAGCCTCGCAGTGTTCGCCACGCCAGGCTCAATTCGGACATTTCGATTACCCAACAGACTCACCGGGACGGTGCAGGTGGCCGACCGCTTTCACCTGAAGCCGCTGCTGCGAGCGGTGACCTTTCGTCATGCTGCCCACGTGCTCGCCGTTTCTGAAAACAGCGTCAGGCTGGTGGAGGTCGCGGCGGACCTCCCCGCTTCGGAGGTCCGTGTTCCGGACCTGCCCGCCGGCGCGGCTGACGCTGTAGGCAAGTCGACGATCAACGACCGATCGCACCGGCGCCGTATTCACGGCTCCGAGGGCGAGAAGGTGCAGTTGACCAAATACATCCGGCGCATCGACGCCGCGCTCCGTCCGGTGCTGGCCAATCAGGACCTGCCCCTGGTGCTGGCGGCGACCGAACCTGTCGCATCGCTGGTGCGCTCGGTCAGCAGCATCGAATTTGAGCCCGACATCATTGTCGGCAGTCCCGATCGCAAGACCGAGGCGGAGCTTGCCGAGCAGGCGCGGCGGGTCCTGGACGCGCGCTACGCCCGTCAGCTCGAGCAGTTCCGCGAGGTGTTTGACACCCGTGCCGGCCAGAACCGCTCGACTACTGATCTGGCGGACGCTGCCCGAGCCGCCACCTTTGGCGCCATCGATACCCTGCTGGTCGACATGGACAGCGTAGTGCCCGGCCTCGTCGACGACGAGGACGGGAGTATCCAGTTTGCTGAAGGCGATGATGCGGTGACCTACGGCATCGTCGACGAGATCGCCGGGCGCGCCATTGCCAGTGGTGCGACGGTGCTGGCGGTCCGGCGCGAGGACATCCCCAGGAATGGCGACCTTGCCGCCATCCTGCGCTACCCGGTCTAGTCACCCGGAGCCCCAGCGGCTATGCATTGGCGGCAGCCTCCCAGGCTGCCGCCACGACAGCTGTCGGCGTTCTCGTGAAGCCGTTGATCCATGTCCGCCACCTATGCTTCCCCGCCCGCCGGCCTTCCCTCGCAGATGACCCTGCACACCGGCCGCGCCGTGTTCACCGAGGCCTATGCGCTGCTGCCCGCCGGGGTGATGCGCGACATTGTCACCTCCTACCTGCCGCATTGGCGCGACACCCGGGCCTGGATCATTGCCCGCCCGATGACCGGCTTCGCCGAAACCTTCTCGCAATACATCGTCGAGGTTGCCCCCGGTGGCGGCAGCGAGCGGCCTGAACCAAACACCGGGGCCGAGGGCGTCCTGTTCGTGGTCGCGGGCAGCGTCACCGTCACCATCGCCGGCCAGCCGCATCAGCTTGAGACAGGCGGCTATGCCTTCCTGCCACCGGGATGTCAGTGGACCTTGGTCAACCGCGCCACCGAACCCGCGCGTTTCCACTGGGTCCGCAAGCGCTATGAAGCAGTCGAAGGCATCGACGTTCCGGAGCCGTTCGTCAGCAGCGACCAGGACACCCCGATCCGCTGGATGCCGGATACCAACGAGACCTGGGGCACCACCCGCTTCGTCGACCCGGCGGACCTGCGCCACGACATGCACGTCAACATCGTCACGCTGATGCCCGGTGCGGTTATTCCCTTCGAGGAAACCCATGTCATGGAGCACGGCCTCTACGTGCTCGAGGGCAAGGCGGTGTACCGCCTGAACCGCGACTGGGTCGAGGTGGAGCCGGGCGATTTCATGTGGCTCCGTGCCTTCTGCCCCCAGGCCTGCTACGCCGGCCCGCAGCGCTTCCGCTATCTGCTCTACAAGGACGTCAACCGCCACGCCCGGCTGGACCTCTGACAGGATGACAGACCGGCAGATCCGCATCGAGCCCCTGACCGCCACCGCCTTCGCGCCATTCGGGCAGGTGATCGAGGCCGAAGGGGCGCACCACTACGCAATCAACGCCGGCATGACCGAGCGTTACCATGATCTGGCGCGCGTCGAGCTGGACGGCACCGACGCCCGCCCCCTGATCTCGATCTTCCGCGGCAAGCCTTACGCGCTCCCGCTGTCTCTCACCCTGGTGGAGCGCCATCCCCTCGGCAGTCAGGCTTTCTACCCGCTTGGCAACACGCCGTGGCTGGTGATCGTCGCTCCTGACGAAGCGGGCACGCCCGGGCGACCCCTCGCCTTCGCCCCGACCGCCGGTCAGGGCGTCAACATCGCCATCAACACTTGGCATGGCGTGCTGACCCCGCTCGACCATGATGCCGACTTCCTCGTGGTCGATCGTGGTGGCGCCGGAAACAATCTCGAGGAATATCGCTTTGCCCAGCCCTGGCTGGTGGTGCGGTAACCCAAACCTTGGTCCGGCCTCGCAACCGTCATGAGGCTACGCTAGGGTGGGGCCATGATGCTGCGGTTGATCCACATCCTGCTCGCTCTGCTCCTGCTCGCCGGCCCGGTCTCGGCCAATGGCGTCAGCCTCACCGGCACCGTGGTCCACAATGAGCGCATCGCCGCCCCAGCCGGCACCATGCTGCGCGTCAGTCTCGTTGCCCTGCCCAGCGGCGAACCGGTGATTGGCGCCAGCGCTACCGTGGCGGCAAACGGCCGTCCGCCGATCGGCTTCGTGCTCAACCTGCACAGCGATCTTGCCCGCTACGGCACAGCCTTTGGCCTTGTGGCCGAACTCCGCGGTCCCGGCGGCTTTGCCTTCGCCAGCACCGCCCCTGTGCCGGTCGACATGACCGCCCCCGCTCCCGTCGTCATCACCCTGGGTCGCATCCCTGCCAGGCCGGAACCGGAAACGCCGCTCCCACCGCCGGCCCTGCCCCGGCCGGACCTGGTCGACGTGCTCTGGCGCATCACCAGCATCGGGGGCAAACCAGCGGTGGGCGAGCGTCCCCCGACCTTCTCCATCACCGCTGACAGCCGCGCTGGCGGCAATAGCGGCTGCAACAATTATTTCGCCGAGGCCGATTTCACTGATGGTCTGGCTTTCGGCCCCGCCGCCGCCACCCGCATGGCCTGCCCTGCCCCGCTGATGGAGCAGGAGGCGGCACTCTTTGCCGCGCTCGATGCCGTCGCCGACTACGAGACCGACGGCCACAGCCTGCGCCTGCTCGACGCCGCCGGCATTCCACTGATCGGCCTTGTGCCGCTGGAGGACTAGACTTGGAGACTGCAGACCTGATCGGGCGCCTGCTCGATGTGATCGAGCACGACATCGCCCCGGTGACGCACAAGGGCGTCCAGAAGGGCAACAAGGTGTTCGGTGCCGCGATCCTGAGGAAGTCCGATCTGTCCGTGGTGATCGCCGAAACCAACAACGAGACCGACAACCCGCTTTGGCATGGCGAGATGCACGCCATCAAGCGCTTCTTCGAACTGCCCGCCGATCAGCGCCCCCTGACCAGCGACTGCCTGTTCCTCGCCACGCACGAGCCGTGCTCGCTCTGCCTCTCCGGCATCACCTGGTCGGGCTTTGACAATTTCTATTACCTGTTCAGCCATCAGGACAGCCGCGACAGCTTCTCCATCCCCTACGACATCCAGATCCTGCAGGCCGTCTTTGCCGTCCCCGATCCGGATCGCCTCTCCGTCCCGCCCGACCGGCCGCTCTACAACCAGACAAATCCGTTCTGGACCAGCCGCTCGATCCCGCAGATGATTGCCACCCTCGACCGTGGCAACCGCGAGGCGCTGGTCCAGCGTGTCGACGACATCACTGCGCTCTACGCCGACCTCTCCGCCGTCTATCAATCGCACAAGGGCAACAGGGGCATCCCCCTCGCTTAGCGGAGCGTCGAGACGCTCGGGCGGTACTCGCTGCGCGGCACCTCGGCAAATGAGGCGGCCAGCGTCAGGAAACTCATCGCCGCCCCGAACAGGGCCATCAGCAGCAGTTGATGTGAAACTCGGGTGTTCATCTGTCCCTCCAGATTGGCGTCCTGGTGGTCAGGGTTACCCGCACGTCCATGAACTCGGCGCGAACTCTGGGTTAATACACCGTTCATGTTCGTTCACATTCCTGAACGTCCCGGTCGGGGAATGGCAGCCATGTTCCTGCGAACCAATCGGCCATACGGGCGTTCCCTCATCAACGATCAATCTATCCTGAGGCCTTGATGTCCCAACTGGACCATGCGGCGGCGCCGCAATTGGCGATCTTCACTGATTTCGACGGCACGCTGGTGGAAATCGCCGAAACCCCTGATTCCGTAAGGGTTCCGGACCACCTCCCCGAGCAGATCGAGCGCGCTGCCCGCGAACTCGACAGCGCCTTTGCCGTCATCACCGGCCGCGAGATCGCCGACATCGACCGCTTCCTCGCCCCGCTGCAACTCCCGGTCGCCGGCGCCCACGGCGCCCAGCGCCGCCGCGCCGACGGCGTCCTCGAGCCGACCGACGAAACTGCGATCCGCTCCGCCGACGAGATCGCCCACGCGGTCGAACCGCTGGTGATGACCCATCCCAATCTGATCCTCGAGCGCAAGGAAGGCAGCGTCGCGCTGCACTTTCGCCAGGAGCCGGAACTGGGCGACGTGGTCCGCGCGGCCATGGAAGAAGCGGTAAACGGCGTCACCGACTTCACCCTCATTCCCGGCAAGATGGTGTTTGAAGCGCGCCCGGCTTTCGTCGGCAAAGGCGCCGCCCTGCGCGCCTTCATGCAGGAAGAGCCGTTCGCCGGCCGCACTCCGATCTTTATCGGCGACGACTTCACCGACGAGGACGCGTTCGTCGCTGCCCAGGAACTCGGCGGCGTCGGCATCAAGCTCGGTGAAGGCGATACCGCGGCGCGGATGCGCATCGCCAACGTCGCCTCCGTTTACGCACTCATCCAGGGCCTGGGAGACATCGCCGCGCGCGATCGCGTGCACTGAAAACACAAACACACGGGGGCAAAACCGTATGAGCCGAATTGTCATTGTTTCCAACCGCACGCCGGGCAAAGGACCTGCCGCTGGCGGGCTTGCCGTTGCCTTGCGCAAGACCTTGGCGGAGCGGGAGGGTTTCTGGTTTGGATGGTCTGGCCGGCTGGTGGACCAGCCTTCCAGCGAAGCCCGCTTCGAAGACGTAGAAGGGCTGAAGGTGGCGCAGGTCGATCTGACCCGACAGGATCACCACGCCTACTATGCGGGTTTTTCCAACTCGATCCTCTGGCCGAGCTTTCACCTGCGGCTCGATCTCGCCACGCTCGACAGCACCTGGTACGAAGGCTATCGCCGGGTGAACCAGCAGTTTGCCCGGGCCTTGCTGCCCCTGCTCAAGGCCGACGACATCATCTGGGTGCACGACTACCACCTGATCCCGTTGGCGAGCGAACTGCGTGCCCTGGGCGCTCGCAACCGCATCGGCTTCTACCTGCACATCCCGTTCCCGACGGCCGATACGCTTTATGCCATTCCCAACCACCTGGATCTGATGCGGGATCTCTCGCGCTACGATCTGGTGGGCATGCAGGCAAACCGTGACGTCGCCGCCTTCACCGAGTTCGCGGATCACCAGTCGCCGGCGAGCATCTCCGGCGATCCGCTGCAATCGGTTGACTTCAGCCGCACCGAGATAGACGCCTTCCCCATCGGCTCCGATCCGGACGCCTTTGCGCGGCTGGCCGTCAGCCCCGCTGCCACCAAGATGGTGAACCGCATGCGCCGAGTGCTCGGCGACAGGCGGTTGATCATCGGGGTGGACCGGCTGGACTATTCCAAGGGCCTGCCGCAACGCGTGGAAGCCTACGAAAAGCTGCTCACCCATGATCCCCGCTTCCGGCGCGAAGTGCATTTCCTGCAGGTGGCGCCACCCTCGAGAGACACCATCAAGGAATACCAGGAAACCAGCGAAACACTGGACTCCATCTGCGGACGGGTCATGGGCCGGTTCGCCGAACTCGACTGGCAGCCGCTGACCTACGTGAAGCGCGCTTACGGTCAGCCCAGCCTCGCCGGTCTTTACCGCCTCGCCCGCGTCGGCCTGGTGACGCCGCTGCGCGACGGCATGAACCTCGTCGCTCATGAATATATCGGCTCTCAGAACCCCGCCGACCCGGGGGTGCTCGTACTCTCCCGCTTCGCCGGCGCGGCCGAGATCTTCGATGCAGCGTTGCTGGTGAATCCCTTCGATACCGACGAAACCGCCGAGGCGCTGCGTCTGGCCCTCGACATGCCGCTCGATGAGCGGATCAGCCGTTGGCAAACGCTGATGGCAGCCGCCCGCGCCCACAACATCGACGATTGGTCGCGCAGCTTCCTCGACCGCCTGGCCCCCGCGAGCCGCAAAGGGTCGGGCACGCGGGACATCCTCTACCTGGCATCGGTAGCCTGAAACGAAAACGGCGGCCCGAGGGCCGCCGTTTTCTTATGCGCTCACTGTGCGCTTGGTCTTTGCTGCGGTGCGCTGCCCGCGGCTCCAGCGTGGCTTCGCCTTGCCGGCATCGGCCTTGCGCGGCGCGGTACGAGCCTCGCCACCCTTGCCTGCCACTTCCGTCATCCACGACTGCGGCCGGCTAGCTCCGGCCTTGGGCGCGTCGCCAGGCCGGCGCTCGCCTCCCTCCCGG
>JAEZFJ010000208.1 GCA_023437755.1 Pseudomonadota bacterium | reverse complement strand
GACGATGAGGATGCCGCCCACGCCGTAGATCGGTGGCATGTTGATGCCCCAGTCGCGCAACACACCGCGCACGACTCCGCCAGCGCCAAACAGCACGATCCAGGAATAGGCGCCAATAAAGGGCGGCGAAACCAGCGCCAGGATGGCCAGCAGTGACACGAACTTGCCGCCGCGAATGACGAAGCGCGACACGCAGAACGCCATGATCGAGCCAAGCAGCAGTGCGCCAAGCAGGCCACCAAAACCCACCACCAGCGTGTTGACGAAAGCCCGGTGGAACCGCGGCTCACTGAGGAATGTCAGGTAATTGCCAAAGGTGAGATTGCCGCTTTGGTCATAAAGGCTCGAGACCAGGACCGAGCCGACCGGAATGAACAGCAGTACGAACAGCAACACCCAGGTGAGGATCATCACCACGGTCCAGAAATTGAAGCGTGGCATGGCCGTCATCCCCCCAGCCCGAGCCGTTTGCCACTGGCATCGAAAGCCATCGGCGCGGCCTTGGGAATGATGATCGACACCGCTTCGCCGGCGGTACGGCTTGCCGCCATGCCCGGATTGGCCAATTGCACCACCAGGTTGCCCGCAACCGTCTCGACCCCTACATGGGCCTCGCGGCCCAGATAGGTGAACTTGGTCACGGTACCTTCCAGCACGGCCGCACCCGCCGGCGGGGGAAGGCCCACTTCGGCGAGTCCCAGATGTTCAGGACGCACGGCCCAAGCGTCAGCGGCCGGCGCCGAGAGGCCGAGTTGGCCCAGCATGGCGTCGAGCGCCGCCCCGGACTGGAACAGGTTGAGCGTGCCGACGAACTCAGCCACGAAGCGGGTCTGCGGATTGCCGTAGATTTCCTGCGGCGTACCAACCTGTTCGATCTTGCCCGCATTCATCACGCAGATGCGGTCGGAAATGGCCAGCGCCTCTTCCTGGTCGTGCGTCACGTAGATCGTGGCGATATCAACCTGCTTCTGGATGTCGCGAATTTCCTCTCGCAGTTCGATGCGCAACTTGGCGTCGAGGTTGGACAGCGGCTCATCCATCAGCAACAGTTGCGGGTTGATCACCATGGCGCGGGCGAGGCCGATGCGCTGCTGCTGCCCACCGGACATTGCTGCGGGCAGGCGGTCGGCCATGGCGCCCAGCCGGACGGCCTCTAGCGCGTGCGTCACACGGGTCTTGATGTCGGCGGATGCCACCTTGCGTGGTTTGAGGCCGAAGGCGACGTTGTCGAAGACGCTCAGATGGGGAAACACCGCATAGTCCTGGAAGACCATGCCGATATCGCGCTGGTGCGGCGGCACCACGCGGAGATTGGCGCCGTTGAGCGTGATTTCGCCCGAGGTCAGGTCGTTGAAGCCGGCAATCGAGCGCAGCAGCGTGGTCTTGCCGCAACCGCTCGGCCCGAGCAGCGTGAAGAACTCGCCGCGTTCCACCACAACCGAGACGCCATTGAGCGCCATGAAGCTCTGCCCGAACTGCTTGGTGGCGTTGCTGACCTTCAGGTAGCTCATTGCGTCGTTTCCCCCTGCGAGCGCTGTGGTCGCATATGAGACCGACTAAGTTTCGTATTGCAACAATTTTTGGCGTGGTCCAGGATCAAATCGATCTACGATTGATCGAATTCGAAAGGGAGGAACCACATGACTATTCGCAAACGTACATTTTTAGCACTGTCCGCCGCCGCCTTGATCGCGTCGACCAGCATGACCTCGCTGGCCTTCGCTCAGGAGGGTCCGGTGGTCATCTACACCGCCCATAAGTCGTCCATCGTCGATACTCTGCTCCCGATCTTCGAACAGGAAACCGGCCTGAAGGCTGAGGTGGTGAAGCTCGGTTCGGGCGACATCGCCAAGCGTGTGCAGGCCGAGGCCGGTGCGCCCGCCGCCGATGTCATCTGGTCCATCTCCGGCAGCCAGCTCACCGAGCTTAAGGATCTGCTCGAGCCCTATACCCCAGCCGAATTCGACCAGATCGATCCGCAGTTCATCAAGGACCCGTCCTGGACCCCCTACACGGCCGTCGTCTATGTGCTGGCCGTCAACACTGACCTGCAGCCGCTCGATAGCGCACCCAAGACCTGGGCAGATCTCGCCGATCCCAAATGGGCCGGCCAGATTGCCAGCGCCCGCGCCGATGGCTCAGGGTCGGCGATGCAGCAGTTGCAGACCGTGCTCACCGTCTTCGGTGACGAAGGCTGGGCCAAGTATGCGGAAATCGCGAAGAACTTCGTGTTCGCCGACTCGTCTGGGGCGGTGCCGCGCTTCGTCGCCGACGGCGAGACCTCGATGGGCCTGACTCTCGAAGACAACGCCCTCGAATATGTCCAGGGGGGAGCACCGATCTCCATCGTGCACCTGTCGGACGGCACGGCGGCAACCCCTGATGGCGTGGCCCTGGTAAAGGGCGGCCCCAACCCCGATGGCGGCAAAGCATTCATCGATTGGGCCATGTCCAAGTCGACCCAGGAGAAGCTGGCTATGGATATCGGCCGCCGCTCTGTGCGCCTGGACGTCGCCGGTCCGGCCGGCACCCCAAATCTGGCTGATCTGACTCTGGTCAACGTCAAGCCGCTCGGCGATTTCGGCGGCGCCGAGGCCGTGCTGGCTGAATGGCGGACTGCTATCGGCGAATAAGCCGGCAGCATCACGACACACGACCAAAGCAGGACTAAATGAGGCAGCTTGAAGCATTTTCGCTGGGCAAGAAGTTCGGCCATCCGGAGACCAACGAAGATAGCCTCGTGGTCATGCCAAACCTCGGTTACGCCGTTATCGACGGCGTAACCGATCGCAACGGGACCCGCTATGGTGGCATGTTGTCGGGGCAGTTCGCCTCGCGCACAGTAAAGCGGGCTATCGAGATCTTCCTGCTGGCCCAAGGCCAGGCTGATCAGCCGCACCTGCAGTTCCAGGGTGGCGAGCATTTCGTCGATTACCTCGGCAGGGCCATCCACGCCGGCTATGTCGCCCATGGCGCTCTGGCGGCTGTTGAAGTCGACTGGAAACTGCGCGGCGGCTGCACCGTGATGGCCGCCATGCTGATCGGGGACCGCCTTGAAGTCGTGGCCGTGGGGGATAGTGGCATCCGGATCAATGGCAGCGATACCCTGCAGGTGCTCAAGCCACTTGATGACGTCACCGCCATTTTGCGCCGCGAGACTTGGCATTATTTCGAAGCTCTGGGCCTGTCGACCGACGAATGCGACCGCCACGCGGCATCCATGACTTGGCAGGGCACCCGAAATCAGCCACAGGGCAGCGTCACGGCATCCGAAGACGTCATGGCTGTCATCGAGGCCAGGGCGCTGGCCGCGAGCAAGTCGCACCTGCCTGGTGTGCCCGAGAGCGAATTGCTGCTGCTGATCCAGCATGGAATTTCGCACGGTCAGGGCAAGTTCCAGAATGTCACCGAACCGGTGCTTGGCTATGGTGGCATCGATGGCTTTGCCATCCCCAGCCGTTACGTGGAAACCCGCAGCTATCCGCTGGCTGATATCGAGACAATCGAGCTATTCTCGGATGGCTATTTCAAACCCGGGACGGAATTCGGCGTGGCATCCTGGGAGGCTGCGTTCCAGGAGGTCGAAGCCGAGGACTTTCACAAGATCGGCCGCTACATGAGCACCAAGGGGAGCACCGCCACCCAACTGACCGATGATCGCAGCTATCTGGGTGTGCGGCTGAAATGAGCGGCGAGTTCCCGCCCAGGCTGGGTGCAGTGCCACAGGCGATCCGGCCAGAGACCGGTCGCGCAGCAGAGCGGCGGCAGGCCATCCTGCAGGCCGTGCGCGCCACTGGCGCCGCGTCCGTTGCCGACCTGGCCGCCCGCTTCGACGTCACCTATCAGACTATCCGACGCGACCTGCGCACGCTTGAATTGCAGGGGCTGCTGCAGAAGGGCTTTGGCGGCGCCTTCGCCTCGCCGGGCGTTGCTCACCACACGCATAATGAACGCCACAGCATCCAGGTATCGGTGAAGCGCCGACTGGTGCTGGCGTTGGAGGAGTTCCTGGTTCCGGGCGCGACCATCTTCGTCGGGCTGGGTACGACCTTCGACAGCCTGCACGAAGTCCTGGCCCGCCATCCGGGTATACTGATCGCCACGCCCAATCTCGAAGTGGCCCATTCCTGCGCCCTCAAGACTGATGCCACCGTCTATGTTTATGGCGGCTATGTCCGCAACAAGGACTCCTCGGTGCTCACGCTGGCCGATGACAGCCGCCAGCGCTTTAAGTTCGACGTGGCGGTGATCGGCGCCAGCGCCATTGATCGTGATGGTACCGTGCAGGAATTCGACCCTATGGAGGTCGACCTGGTCCGTTCAATCCTGCCGCAGGCAAGACAGGTTATCCTTGTTGCGCATGACGAGAAGTTCGAGCGTCGTGCCCCGCATGTGGTGACCCAGCTGTGCGAAGTCGATGTGCTGATCACCAATGGCGATCCTGCCGTACGCTTCGACAACGCGTCCGTTCTCAATCAAACACGCGTCATCGCCCTGGATTAGGACGACCGGAGCGCCTCGACGGCAGGCGCCATGTCGCTGCTCCACCGCACTCTGCCTGGCTGCATCGCAAGACCGAGGCGCCGCATCGACCTTGCCAAGGCGCGTCGCGGCGCAGCAGAGTCCATTGCCAGGGCTTCTTGGGACGCCGCTCCGCCTGCAAAGCTGTAGACGCCAAGGCCGCCGGAAGTCGACTGCATGGCCGCTAACCCTGAGCTGACGGGGCGGCCGGCGTCGGCACGCTGGCGGGTATTCCCGCCAGCAGCAGGCTCATGCGGGCGATGTTGCGATTGTCCTCGCCGGCCTGATTGGCATTGCCGAAGATGACATCGTCCACAGCGTCCCAGTCGACCTGGCGGTTTCTGGCGACCAGGGCGGTGAGAACGGTCGCGCCGAGACCGTCCGGCCGCACCGATGACAGCGCCCCGGCAAAGCGGCTGATGGGCGTGCGGATATAGTCGCAGATGAAGGCTTCGGTCATGGTCAAACCTCCGGAGCGACCAGGTCGCCGACGTGGTCGGGCAGGACGAGTTCGGCTCCGGTGAGGGCCTGAAGTTCATCCACGCTCGTGCCCGCCAGCTTCTCGCGCAGCACGAAGCGGCCATTCTCGATGTCGATCACAGCCAGGCTCGTATAGACG
>JAEZFJ010000170.1 GCA_023437755.1 Pseudomonadota bacterium | reverse complement strand
CCCATGGACCGGCGCACCATCATCGCCACCAAGGCCGCAACCCAGGTGCTGTCCCACGCGGTCAAGGTGGTGTTCTACTGGAACGCCACCATGGTCCTGACCCCCATCGAATGGACCGGCATTCTCCTCGCCGCACCCTTTGCCATCGGCGGCACCAGCTTCGGCCACTGGATCCTGCAGCGCCTCACCGATGCCAATTTCCGGCGCTGGACGCGGCTGATCGTCACTGCCATCGGCATTTTCTATCTCCTCCGCGGCTTGTCCTTGCTCGCCGCCGCCTGATCGCTATGGTGCCGGCGAGAGACCCAATGGCACCATTCGACAGCGTCACCGCCCGCCTCATCCTGCTTCTTGCCGAAACCGGCTCCATCGGCCGCGCCGCCGAGCGGGAGGGCATCGCCTCCTCCGCCGTCAGCCGCCGCGTGTCCGATCTCGAGGCCCGGCTCGGAGTTGTCCTCTTCGATCGCTCCGCCCAGGGCGTCCGCCTCACCAGTGCCGGCGAGGCCTATGCCGAGGGCTGCCGCACCGTCCTGCGCGCCATTGCCGACCTCGATGCGGTCATGTCCGACTACGGCACCGGCCAGCGGGGCGCCCTGCGCCTCGCCTGCACCAGTTCCGCCCTCACCGGCCGCCTGCCCGAACTGCTCGCCCGCTACGCCGGCGGCCACCCCGGCATCCGCATCGACATCCAGGAGATGGGCGCCGCCCGCGCCCTCCTTGCGCTGGAAGAGGGCCGGGCCGATCTGGCGATCGTCTCCGACCACTACGATTTCACCCGCTTCGAAATCAAAGCCTTCGAGGACGAACGGGTCTGGGTACTGGCGCCGCCCGACCACCCGCTCGCCCCGCGCCTCGATCCTCGCACCCCCATCGCTTTCGCCGATCTCGCCGATCACCCCATCGTCGGTATCCATCACACCGGCTCTCTCGACCGGTTGCTGGCCGATGCCGCCCGTGAGGGGAACAAGACGCTGTCCGAAACGCTGCGGGTCGAGAGCTTTCCGGCACTGGTGCGCATGGTCGAGGCCGGCTTCGGCATCGGCTTCCTCCGCTCCACCAGTCTCCATCTTCTGGCCGGCACCGACCTTGTCTGCGCCCCTGTCGCCGAGTCCTGGGCGCAGCGCCAACTGCTTGTGGCGCGCCGAAAATCCAGCCCCCTTTCCGCTGCCATGAAGAGCTTTCTCGCCCTTTGCAGCGACACCTACGCCCCCTCCATCTGAGGCTCCGCCATGCTCCGCGCCCTGACCGCTATCGTCACTGCCGCTCTTCTGCTGATCACCCCTGCCGTCGCCCAGGACGCGCCGATCCGCGTCGGCGACATCGAGATTTCTGCCCCCTTCACCCGCGCCAGCCTCCCCAACGCCCCCGCTGGCGGCGGCTTCATGAGCATCACCAACACCGGCACCGAGGATGACCGCCTCGTCTCCGCCGCCTCCGCGGCCGCTGCCAGGGTGGAGATCCATGAGATGGCCATGGAAGGTGACGTCATGAAGATGCGGCCCATGACCGATGGCATCGTCATTCCCGCTGGCGAGACGGTCAGCCTCGAGCCGGGTGGGCTCCATGTCATGTTCATGGGGCTTTCATCTCCGTTCATCGAAGGCGAGACCGTCACTGTCACCCTGACCTTCGAAAAGGCCGGCGCGGTCGACGTCGAACTGGCCGTCGGCGGCGTCTCGGCGGCCGCTGCCGAGGGGCACCACAGCCACCACTGAGGTGCAAACCTCTGTCAGCACAAAATAAGACAGGATGTGTCAACTTGACCTTTGACGCTGCGCCACGAGGCCATTATGAACCTGACCGGCGTCGTCAGTTTTAGGCGACGCCCGCGTCAACACCTTCGTTTGGGAGCTCCCGTGAAGCATTTCGCCCTGACCGCCGCCCTGCTGGCCGGCCTCGCCCTCAGCCCTGCCGCCCTTGCTCAGGAACAGACCGTCACCCACGCTCAGGGTGAAACGGTGATCACCGGCGTGCCGGCGAAGGTGCTGACCTCCGACTGGGCTGCGTTCGACAATCTCAACGCCCTCGGCGTCACCGTTGCCGGCGTGCCTTCTTCGAACGCTCCGTCCTACCTTGCCGACTCCATCCCTGCCGACGCCATGAAGATCGGCTCGCTGCAGGAGCCTGATTTCGAGGCCATCGCTGCGTCCGAGTCCGACCTCTATGTCGTTGCGGCCCGTTCGCGCGCCGCCTACGACACCGCCAAGGACATCCTGCCCACCATCGACCTGTCGATCGACAACGACGCCCTTGTTGACGGCGTGAAGGGCAACATCTCCAAGCTCGGTGAGATCTTCGGCAAGCAGGATGCTGCCGCCGAACTCATCGCCAACCTCGACAGCAAGATCGCCGAAGTGAAGGCCGCTGCCGAAGGCAAGGGGACCGCGCTCGTCCTGGTTACCAATGCCGGCAATGTCGGCGTCTATGGCCCCGATTACCGCGTCGCCTGGATCTACAACGAACTCGCCATGCCCTCGGCCATGGCCGAAGTCGAGGATGGCGACCACGGTGGTGACACCGTTTCCTTCGAGTTTATCCTCGAAGTGAACCCTGACTGGCTGTTCGTGGTCGACCGCGATGCCGGCGTCGGCGAGAACACCGGTGCTGCTGCCGCCCTGCTCGACAACGAACTCGTCAACCAGACCACTGCCGCTCAGGAAGGCCAGATCGTCTATCTCGATCCGCAGGCCGCCTACATCACCATGCACGGTTATGAAGGCCTGATGCTGCTGCTCGATCAGGTTCTCGAAGGCCTCACCGCCTGAGAGGCTGACATTCTCTGAGGTTTGAACCCGGCGGAATCTCTGCCGGGTTCTTGCCATTCCAACTGGCGAGACCGCCCTCCGTGCGCCTGCTCCTGATTGCTATCTCCGCAACCATCGTCCTAGGCTTCGCCAGCCTGTTCGTCGGCGTCACCGATATCTCCCTCTCCGGTCTGCTCGCTTCAGGTCCGGAAGACCGGCAGATGCAGGTGCTGCTGATCAGCCGCATCCCGCGCACCCTGTCGCTGATCCTTGCCGGCGCCTCCATGGCCATTGCCGGCCTCGTCATGCAGATCGTGGTGCGCAACCGCTTCGTCGAGCCGGGCACCGTCGGCACCACCGAGTCCGCCCTGTTCGGCTTCCTTGTGGTGACCATGCTCGCGCCCGGTTGGCCGATCATGGGCAAGATGCTCGTCGCAGCGGCTTTCGCGCTTGCCGGCACCTTCCTGTTCCTGCGCATCATTCGTGCCATTCCGCCGCGCGAAGTCCTGCTGGTGCCGTTGGTCGGTATCATGCTCTCCGGCATCATCGGCGCGGTCACCACCTTCGCGGCCTATCGCTTCGGGCTCTTGCCCTCCATGCTCGCCTGGGAACTCGGCGACTTCTCCGGCGTCCTGCGCGGCCGGTATGAGCTCCTGTGGATCGGCCTCGGTTGCACCGTCCTTGCCTACTGGGCCGCCGACCGCTTCACGGTCGCCGGCATGGGCGAGGACTTCACCACCAATCTCGGCCTCGGCTACAACCAGGTGCTGACCCTGGGGCTGATCATCGTCGCCGTATCGAGCGCCGTGGTGCTGGTTTCGGTCGGTATCATCCCCTTCCTCGGCCTCGTCGTGCCCAACGTCGTGAGCCTCATGGTGGGCGACAACATGCGCCGCACCGTGCCCTGGGTGGCCGTCTCCGGCGCTGCCTTCGTGCTGGCCTGCGACATCCTTGGCCGCATCGTACGGGCACCCTATGAGATCCCGATCGGGGTGGTCGTTGGCGTCATCGGCAGCTTCGTTTTCCTCTGGCTGCTGCTCCGTCAGAAGCGGGAGGCTGCATGACCACGATCGCCTCCGACGAGACCCCGGCCGATGCTCCGCGTTTCCGGCTCTCGCGCCCCGTCATCGTCCTGCTGATCCTCAGCGTTCTCGCGTTCGTGTCGGTGGTCTGCTTCATGACCGTGGGTGCCAAGGGCAGTTGGAGCTTCGTCATCCCCTTCCGGGGCCGCAAACTCCTCGGTCTCGTTCTCGTCGCCTATTCCGTCGCGGTCTCCACGGTCATGTTCCAGACCGCCACCAACAACCGCATCCTCACGCCCTCAATCATGGGCTTCGACCAGCTCTACGTGCTGTTGCAGACCTCGCTGGTCTTCTTCTTCGGCATCGGCTCGCTGGTCAGTCTCGACCCCACCGTTCACTTCACCCTTGAAGTGGTGATCATGGTCGGCTTTGCGAGCCTCCTCTTCAGTTGGCTCTTCGTCTGGCAGGAGCGGAGCCTGCACCTGCTGGTGCTGGTTGGGATCGTGTTCGGCATCATGTTCCGCAGCCTGATCCTGTTCATGCAGCGCATCATGGATCCCAACGCCTTCAACGTGCTGCAGGACACCTTCTTTGCCAGCTTCTCGCGCATCGACACCCAGCACATGCTGTTTGCCTATGTGGTCACCGGCATCGTGACCGTGTTCATTATTCGCATGCTGCCGGTGTTCGACGTGCTCAACCTTGGTCGGGCCAACGC
>JAEZFJ010000090.1 GCA_023437755.1 Pseudomonadota bacterium | reverse complement strand
TGGTGGATGTCCCACCGCTCGACCTTGGCAGTCGCGCCGCCGCGGATGTTCGTGGCACCGATCCTGATGGAGGCTTCGGTGTTGTTCCGGATGTTGGTCATCGGGCTTCCTCGGCTGGAATGGAAGGGCCCGGCAGTCTCCCGCCGGGCCGGTTGTCAATCTGCGAGATATTCGTTCTGGTCTTCAGGGCTCATGGCCTTGAAGGCTTCAGCATCGCTCTCTCGCATATTCTTGCCGATCTGCTTGCCATCAGCGCCGAAGATGCCGAACCAACCGGGCGACGTTTCCTTGACCGTGTAGGCGGCTTGATCGCCCGCGCCCGCGGATCCTGCCCGAAGCCTCGTGAGTTCATCTTCATGATCAGCAAGCTGCTTGCGCAGATCGTCATTCTCGCTCTTCAGCGTGGTCAGATCGGAGGCTTGCTTCTCGAAGGCAGCGCGCATCGAGTTGAACTCATCGGCCGGGATGTAGACGCCATCCTTGCCGTCGCCGTCCGTCACTGTGACTTGAGCAGGCTCGTTCCGCTTCTCGTCGTCGGCAGTATAGTCGCCTTCGATTTCGAACCAGCCGGTTGCCTCGATGTGCTCTTTCTCGCGCTCGAAGATTTTCACCTCAACCGTTTCCTTCGGCTCGACCATGATCGGGCCGGTTACGCTGTTGAGCCCGCGAGGGCCCAACTGAGTGTTGGTGGCTTTGATCATCGGATTCCTCCTCAGATGCCGTCGAGGTACCGCACAGCCTTCGGCCGGCGGATGTCGACGCCGCCGATGCGGAAGATGCCCGGGACGTCGAAACGGATCGGGCCGGTCTGCCACGGCTGCAGGAAGCGGAAGGGCATGGGGATGTGCATCTTCACGACATCCGGCGACCGGCGGTAGGCGACCATGCGCTTGGTGCCGGACGCGCCCGCCGTATCCAGGTAGCCGAACACGCCGCGGATGGTCAGCGGTTGGCCAGTGGTGAGCGTGTAGATGTTGTTCCGGCCGATCCATTCGAGGATCGTGGTCTGGTTGACCGAGTCGATCCGGCGAGTGGAGAGGTCCAGCATCACGCTGTAGGGCAGCAGGAGGGTATCAGCGATCTCGCCACCCAGCGTGCCGGTGAAGATGCCGGTGAGCTGCCCGTTGATGTCCCGGAGGACCTGGTCGGGGGTCTTGCTGGCGAAGGTCGTTGCCGATGCCGTGCCATCCGCCGGGGCCGTGGTGGCCGTCGGCGTGGAGGCGTTGACGAGGCCCGTCAGGCCCTTGGTGGTGTCACCCACGAAGGCAACGCTGTCGATCTTCTCTTCAGCGATGCGCCGCGCCAGAGTGGCCTTGTCGGCGGTGAGGTTCATGCCGAGCAGCTGGGCGGTGCCTAGCTCCTCGAGATTGTACCCGTAGCCGATGGCCGCCATGGAGACGCCGGTTTCGAACTTCTCGCGGGTCAGTTCGACCTTCGGAACGTCCTGGGCGGCGCCATTGAACCACTCGGCCTTGCCGACGCCATCCATGGAGAAGTAGGTGACCGACTGGATCCACTCGGGAGCCGACGTGTCGACCGGGATCAGCGCCGGGTACTGGATGTCCTGGTAGCGGATCGCGTAGACGGTCGGCTCAATGAGGGCAGCCTGCCGGATGAGGAAGCTCATCGCGACCTGCTGCGCATCGTTCATATGCATGTTCATCTTGCTCGTCCTTTCGATCAGCCGAGGCGCAGCGCAGCGAGGCCGGCACCGGAAGTGCTGGTATCCCACTGAGCACCCGCGATGAGGGTGTTGGAGGTCGAGACGTTCGTCAGAACGCCCGTGGCGGGCACGTAGTAGACGGGATCGCCGACGGCGACCGCCACCGATGCCTGCACGACGATGACGCCCTTCTTCATGACGGCGACATTGTCATACTGATCGTACTTCCCGTTGGGCCGGGTCGTATCGAGAACGGCGATGCCGGCGAACTTGGCCGTCGCTTCGGAGTCGACCACCTGATTGTCGGCGGTGCCCTGGACGCAGACCTTGCCGAAGCCGATGCCCTCGACGTCTTCCGCAACGCGGGTGACGATGACCTTCGGCTCCATGTTCAGTTCCATGCCCTCAATCCAGCGGGCGTGAGTGGCGGCGTAGGTGCTCTGGATCGTCGGCATTATGCGGCTCCCTTCTGAGCGCCCATCCATGCCTTGGTCAGGTCATTGACCATGGAGGTGTGAGCGGTGTTGGCGTCATTGGTGACCGGAGGCCGGATGCCGTCGGCAGCGACCTGGCGGAACGGATCGGCCGTCTTCACGTCCTTGGCGATGGCCTTGAACATGCCGGTGATTTCCGCGTCGGAGGCGTCCTTGACCATCTCGTCGCCGAGCTTGGACTTGACGGCAGCGCGGCGGAGATCAGCGTCGGAGCCCTTGATCTCGATCTTGCTGTCGATCGCCTTGACGGTTTCGATCAGCGATGCACGATCAGCCACGAGACGATCGACATCTTCCGGCTTCAGCTGGCCGTCCTTCAGTTTCTGGTTTTCGGCCTTGAGCGTACCGATCTCCTCGTCCCTCTTGGCGAGGGCGGCGGCATGCGCGGCATCGGCTGCCGTGATCTTGGCTGCGGAGGATTCCAGATCCTTCTGCAGCTTTGCGATGGCCTGGGCGCCCTGGTCGGTCGTCTGAACCGACAGTCCGTCCACGACCACAGTCCGAAGTGCTTCAGTCATGACGACTGTCTCCTTGTCAGTGGTTGATATCGGGGCGGCGCCCCATTTATCGGATGCGGAATCCCCGATCCGAGCCTGCGAACCAGCCCGCGCCCGATCGACGATCGCGAGGTGGTTGATCTTGATGTTCTGCTGCTGGGCGTCGTAGGCCTGCCCGTCGGGCGCCACGCCATCGCCCCACACGAGTTCGCAGGTGTAGCCGGCCGACAGCTCGCGCTTGCCGCTCTCGACCGCGCTGATGGCCGTTGCGTCCTTCAGGACGAGGGGCAGGTGAACCCATTCCCCGTCCTTCTTGGCGGCGGTGCTTACCTCGCCCACGGCAAGGGTCTTCCAGTTGTCCGCGGTGACCGGGTCCTTCGGGTGGTCCATCGTCACCGGGGCATGCGTGAAGCTCTGCAGGCTGGCGTCTGCGAACACCTGATCGGCGGGGCGATATACCCGCACCACCGGCATGTCCGGCTTACCCACTTCGGCGCCCGTGTAGAGCTGGATACCCGTCCTGACAGATCGGGCCTCAGCCACGAGGAAGCCATCGGACGTCCGACGAGTGCCGGACACCGCTACAGCGTCGGTGAATTGCATGGACTTTGATCCTTCGATGCGGTTACATCGCCGGCATGACCGACGAGCAGTATCGAGACTTGCGCCAGATGATCCTTGACCAGACCGTCAAGATCGAAGCGCTGACGCTCGCGGTCAGGAGCCTTCAGCAGGCCGTCGAGACAACCGAGATCGCCTACATGGGCCCGGAGGATGTCGCCGAGCCGGTCGACGTCCCCGAAGACCTCAAGAAGTTCCTGCCGGACTAGAACTCCACGATCCCGCGCGCGACACAGCGGCAGTTGATCGGCTGCCCCGGCGGAAGCCCCTGCTCAGCACCGGTTGCCTCGCCCCACTTGTAGACCTTGCCGTCGAGCCGACGATGGCGCTCGCGCACCCTTTCGTCCCGGCTGGTGAGCCAGGAATAGGACGTCACGCCCGCCTGCTCCTGCCGGATCCGGTTCATGTCGCTGTTCAGCTTTGCGGTCTGGTCACGCGCAATCAGCCTTGCCCGCCGATCGGCAATCCCAAAATCCTCCTGCAGAGCCTTCCGCAGGGTGGTGACCGAGTTGCCGGCGATCGAGTTGTTCAGGACCGTCTGCTCGATCCGCTTCACCGTATCGTCAGCCAGGCCAGTGATCAGCGAGACATTCCGGGCCGCCGCCGCCGTCAGATAATCCGCCAGATCCTCTTGCTGCACGACAGATCGCAGATCGATGCCGATGGCCTTCTTCGCCGCCGCCATGAACTGATCAGTATGTCGCACCGCTTCCATACCGAGGATCCGGTTGACGCTGTCCGACGCCACCCTCTGAAGCGCCACCGTCAGCGCCCACAGCCGGGAGAACCAGAACTCGTCAGCATCGCCCGTGTAGGCCCGTGGAGCGCGTTTCTGCTTCTGCTCGGCCTCGTATGCCGGAATGATGCTCTCTCGCGTCTCACGGGCCATCTCTGCCAGCATGGAGCGCAGGGCCGCGTAATAGGCCTTCTCGGTCCCAAGCCGCCCTTCGATGATGGGCAGGTCGGCATTCGTTCCCTTTTTGCGCCCCGCCTGCCGGCCAAGCTTGGCTATGGAGTAGCGGAGCATCAGGTTTCCTTAATGCCGGCCTGCCAATCCTCCTTGACCTCCTGGAATATCTCCGGTCCGAGGATGATCTCGCCCTGGTAGGGCTCAACCGTCGCAAGGTCCGGGC
>JAEZFJ010000072.1 GCA_023437755.1 Pseudomonadota bacterium | reverse complement strand
ACGTGTCGGGCGAGGGCGTGCAGCAGGCGCTGCTGAAGATCATGGAAGGCACCGTGGCCTCCGTGCCGCCGCAGGGCGGGCGCAAGCATCCGCAGCAGGAATTCCTGCAGGTGGACACGACCAACATTCTGTTCATCTGTGGCGGCGCCTTTGCCGGCCTCGAGCGCATCATCTCGGCGCGCGGCGAGGGCTCGGGCATCGGCTTCTCGGCCACCGTCAAGGACCCGCAGGATCGTCGCGTCGGCGAAGTCCTGAAGGACGTGGCTCCGGAAGATCTGGTGAAGTTCGGCCTGATCCCCGAATTCATCGGCCGCCTCCCGGTGCTGGCAACGCTGGAAGACCTGGACGTGCCGGCGCTGATCGAGATCCTGACCGCGCCCAAGAACGCCCTGGTTCGCCAGTACGCCCGCCTGTTCCAGATGGAAGAGGTGGAACTGACCTTCCACGAGGACGCCCTCAAGGCGATCGCCGAGAAGGCCATCGAGCGCAAGACCGGCGCCCGCGGCCTCCGTTCGATCATGGAAGCGATCCTGCTCGATACCATGTACGACCTGCCGTCGCTGGAAGGCGTCGAGGAAGTGGTGATCAGCGAAGAAGTGGTGAAGGGCAAGGACGTCCGTCCGCTCTACATCTACTCCGAGCGCAAGAAGGAAGACATGCCCGCCGGCGCCTGAGCGTCACGGCAGGGTTGAACGCAAACGCCGGGCCATCAGCCCGGCGTTTTCTTTTCGGCAGCATGCAGGTCTTCCCGCCCGCTGCGGTCACGCCGCCTCCCGCGGCTCCGGCCCGACATAGACCGACTTCGGCCGCACCAGGCGCCCGGTTAGCGCCTGCTCCCGCGCATGAGCGATCCAGCCCGTGACGCGTCCCGAGGCGAACACACAGGTGAATGCCTCGCGCGGAAAGCCGAGCGCTTCCAGCAGGAGCGCGGTGTAGAACTCCACATTGATGTCGAGCGGCCGATCCGGCTTCCTGCGACGCAGAAGTTCGAGCGCGGCTTCCTCCACCGCCTCGGCCAACGCGAGCCGTTCGGGGTCGATGGCGCCGGAGGCGGCCAGCAGGCGCACAGCCCCTTTCAGTGCTTCAGCGCGCGGATCGCGGACACGGTAGATGCGGTGGCCGAAGCCCATCAGCCGTTCGCCGCGGTCGAGAGCCGCTTCAAGCCAGGGATAGGCGTTGGTGGGTGTGCCGATGGCGTCGAGCATGTCCAGCACCGGTCCCGGCGCGCCGCCATGCAGTGGTCCCTTGAGCGCGCCGAAGGCGGCGAGGACTGAGGAGGTGAGGCCCGCCTGCGTAGAAGCCACGATGCGCGACACGAAGGTGGAGGCGTTGAGGCCGTGGTCGATCACCGTGACGAGATAGCGGTCGAGCGCTGCTGCCTGACGGTCCTTCGGAGCGATGCCGGTCGTCGTGCGCAGGAAATCGGCTGCGTGCGGCAATGTCGGATCGGGCGCAATGGGCGCAAGGCCCTGGCGCAGGCGCAGCGTGCCGGCGGTGAATACCGCCTGGGCGGCGATGAGTTTCAATGCGGTGTCGGCATCGGAGGCGTCGGGCAGGCCTGCCAGCAGCGCGCGCAGGGCGTCAGTGGGCGGCAGCGCGGGCGCGGGGCCGGTGAAGTGCAGGAGTGGGTAAACCTCGGCCCGCGCTCGCCCGATCTCCGCCGCCCAGTTGCGTGGCTCGAAGAACCCCTCGAACATTCGCGCGACGGCCGCTTCGTAGGGGCCGGACTGCACCAGCCGGTCGAGCGAGACGCCCCGCACCACCAGCCGGCCACGGGTGCCGTCAACGTCCGACAGCACCGTCTCGGCGGCGACAACATCATCAAGACCGGAATTCATCTCAACCTCCAGGGCTTCCGTTCGGACTGAAGCTAGGGCAGTCTATGTTGACGTCAATCTTGATCGATTGGATCAATGTCATGGCTGAATGGCTGAGCGCCACGGCGGCGCTTGAAATGCTCGGAACGCAGCCGCAGACGCTCTACGCCAATGTCAGTCGCGGCCGCATCAAGGCCAAGCCGGACCCGGGGGATAACCGCCGCAGCCTCTACCGCGCGGACGACGTTCGCCGGCTGGCCCAACGCGGCGCCGGACGGCGCAAGCAGGCCTCCGTCGCCGCCGAAGCCATTCGCTGGGGCGAGCCGGTGCTGAACACGGCCGTCTCCACCATAGACGATGGGCGGCTGCGGTATCGCGGCGAGGAGGCGACCCAGCTGTCGCGGGACGCGACGCTGGAAGAGGTCGCGGGGCTTCTGTGGGCGGTGGAGTCCGTCGTGCTCCCGACAGCAGTGGCCGCTGCCCCGGCGGGCATGGAGGCAGCCTTCACGCTGCTGGCTCGGCGGGCGGCAATCGATCCGCCAACAGTGGAGCGAACTCCGGCAGTGTTGCGCCGGGAGGCGGCAGGGTTGCTGGCCGATGTCGGGGCGGCCCTGGCCGGGAGCGAACCGGCAGCAGCGGCGCTGCATACGCGCCTCGCTGCCAGCTGGGGCAGGCTCGCTGCCGCCGACCGGCTTCGCCGTGCGCTGGTCCTGCTGGCCGATCACGAACTCAACGCCTCGACCTTCGCCGCCCGGGTGACCGCCTCCACAGGCGCGTCGCTGTCGGCGTCCGTGCTGTCCGGCCTCGCGGCCCTCACCGGACCGCTGCACGGCACCGCTGCCCTGTCGGCTCTTACGCTGATCGAGGACGCCGAACGCATGGGAGCGGAGGCGGCGGTGTTGAACCGGCTGGGGCAGGGGCTTCCGATTCCAGCGCTGGGGCACCCCCTCTATCCGGACGGGGACGTTCGTGCCGTTGAACTCCTCGCCCACCTGGATGTGCCGGATGTGTGCCGCGAACTGGCGGAGGTTGCCGAACGCGTAACCGGCCGCGCACCGAATATCGACTTTGCCCTCGCAGTACTCACGCTGTCCGAGGAACTGCCGCGGGAGGCACCGCTGGTGCTGTTCGCGCTCGGCCGCACCGTCGGCTGGCTGGCGCACGCCTTGGAGCAGGTGGAAAGCGGAGAGCTCATCCGGCCGCGGGCTCGCTATGTGGGATAGCGCAGTGGCCGCGACCTCCTCCTTCGGCAAGCTGAGGATGAGGTCTACGCTGCATCTGAGATCTCGTACGCCTCACAAGGGGTCCATCGAACCACGAGGTCGGTGACACCGGCCGGAGCAATCTATCCCGCTTATCCCCAACCCCTCTGCATCGTGCATACTCCTCAAGCAGAATCGTCGGGCTGCGCGTCCTCGGTCACGAATTCGACCGGGCCGGCTTCCTCGCCCATGATGGTGCGGCCGAAGAGGCTGGCGACGAGGTCGACGAGCAGGGTGGCGCTCCTGCCGCCGTGGTCGAGGAAGGGGTTGAGCTCCACGAGGTCAAGCGAGCCAACGACACCGCTCTCGTAAAGCATCTCCATGATCAGGTGGGCTTCGCGGTAGCTCAGGCCGCCGGGCACCAGCGTGCCGCCGCCGGGAGCAATGGAAGGGTCCATGGCATCGAGGTCGAGGCTGACATGAAGATGGGCGCCGGCGTCGCGAGCCTTGGCCAGCACGCCCCGCATCAGCGCCACGACCCCGTTCTCGTCGATGCGGCGCATGTCGATCACCTCGACGCCGCGCGCCTGCAGCAGTCGCCGCTCATCGCGATCGACGGAGCGGGCGCCGATGATGGTGACATTGCGCGAGTCGATGCGGCCGAGCCAGGAGCCACGGAAGCTCTCGTCGAACTCGGGTTCACCGCAGAGCAGGGCCAGGGGCATACCATGAAGGTTGCCGCTGGGGGAGGTCAGGGGCGTGTTGAAGTCCGCATGGGCATCGATCCACAGCACATGCACCGGCCGCCCCAGTGGCTCGCAGTGGCTCGCAGTGGCGCGCGGCGGCGGAGATGGTGCCGATGGCGATGGAATGGTCGCCGCCGATGCAGAGCGGGAAGTGGCCCTCGCCAAGCACGGCGGCGCCGAGTTCGCTGGAGCGGGCGGCGAGTTCGAGGACGTCGGCCTTGCGCTCCTCGGGCAGGCGCCAGCTGGCGGGGTCGGTGCTGATCTCGGGATGCGGCCGCCGGAGGTCGCCGTGGTCAGCGATGCCGTAACCCAACTCGACCAGCGCCTCGGGCAGACCGGCGACCCGGAGTGCCTCCGGTCCCATGCCGCAGCCGCGCACCGAGGCGCCGGCGGCGGTGGCGATACCGATGAGGTCGATACGGCGAGGTTTTCTGGGCACAATGCGCTCCCTTCGAAACGGTGGATAAACCCCTGTTGCAGGGCTGGTTTGCGTTCACATCTTAACCGTCACAAAACCGTGCTGGTTGACTTGCGGCACCCTTCCGAGAACCTATTTATTAACCGGAATCAGCGCAGCCTCTTATGCTGACGCTGTCTAGACGGGCGCGCACTCATCTCCTTCCTCCCGCGCGCCCTGGAAAGGATACGAGATGACGGACGCAAATCCCACCGGCGGCGAGTTCAGCCGGGATCGGGTTTACCCAGTTCTCCCCCTGCGCGACATCGTCGTGTTCCCCGGCATGATCGTGCCCCAGTTCGTCGGCCGCGAGAAGTCCGTGAAGGCCCTCGAGGAGGTGATGCGCGCTGACAAGCACATCCTCGTGGTCACGCAGAAGAATGCGCAGGACGATGACCCGGCTCCCGACGAGATCTATGCCACGGGCACCATCGCCACCGTGCTGCAGCTGCTGAAGCTGCCGGACGGCACGGTGAAGGTGCTGGTGGAGGGGCTCAACCGCGCCACCATAGACCGGTACCTCCAGACCGAAGAGTATTTCGAGGCCGAGGCATCCATCCTGCCTGAGCCCACCGAAGACGCCACGGAGATGGAGGCGCTCGCCCGCTCCGCGCAGGCCGAGTTCGAGAACTACGTGAAGCTGAACAAGAAGATCTCCGCCGAGGTCGTTGCTGCGGTCAGCCAGATCGAGAATCCGAGTAAGCTGGTCGACACCATTGCCAGCCACCTGGTGATCAAGATTCCGGAAAAGGAAGACCTGCTGTCGACAGTGTCGGTGATTGAGCGCTTCCAGAAGGTCCTGGGCCTGATGGAAGGCGAGATCGGTGTGCTTCAGGTGGAAAAGCGCATCCGCTCCCGCGTCAAGCGGCAGATGGAGAAGACGCAGCGCGAGTACTACCTCAACGAGCAGATGAAGGCGATCCAGAAGGAACTCGGCGACGGCGAAGACGGCGCCAACGAGATCTCCGAGCTGGAAGACCGGATCAAGAAGACCAAGCTCTCCAAGGAAGCGCGCACCAAGGCCGATGCCGAGGTGAAGAAGCTCTAGTCGATGAGCCCGATGTCGGCCGAGGCTACCGTCGTGCGCAACTATCTCGACACCTTGCTCGGCCTGGCCTGGGGCAAGAAGAGCAAGGTGAAGCGCGACCTCCTGCTGGCCGAAAAGGTGCTGGACGAGGACCACTACGGTCTCGAGAAGGTCAAGGAGCGGATCATCGAGTACCTGGCCGTCCAGGCCCGCACCGGCTCGCTGAAGGGCCCCATCCTCTGCCTGGTC
>JAEZFJ010000018.1 GCA_023437755.1 Pseudomonadota bacterium | reverse complement strand
GTGCGGTAGGCCTCCTCGCTGGAGTCGAACCGCAACAGCCGCGCGTCGCGCCCCGCCTCGAGAATCGGCTTCAGCCGGCGACGAATGGCAAGGGGGCCGTTCTCGAGCACGATGACCCCGAGGCTGTCCTTTTCCTGCGCGGCATGGGTGATGGCGGTGCGGTTGAGGGTGATCGACACCTGCCCCACGATGGTGGTGAGCAGGTCCCGGGCGAACTGCTCAAGGCTGTCCCGCAGCACCGAGGCGCTCAGATGCGTGCGGTCCACATGCGGCATGCGGACCTTGGCGGCCTGCCATTGCACCGTGGCGGTGAGCAATCCATCGCGGTCGCCAAACCACTTGTAGAGGGTTTCCTTGCTGCACGAGGCACGGCGGGCCACGGCGGTCATGGTCAGACCATCGCCGTTCTCGACCAGGAGGTCGAGCGCGGCCGTCAGCACCGCCTGCTGCCGTGGCGTGAACGTCTCCTCGGTGATTTTGATGGGCAGCGCCATCCCAGCCTCATCCGGTATAGTGCCGAACGGTTTCGGCCAATTTCGTCCGATGGCGTACCGTACGGTACGGTTCGTGACAAGCCCCTTTGTGGAGGCCGTGATGGATTCCCAAGCAGCCGCCGGAGCGCTAAGGCTTCGCTGCTGCCCCGCGAGGAACCAGATGACCGATACCGTTCTCGACCGCTTTCTCCGTTACGTGGTGATCGACACCCAGTCCGACGCCGACTCCAACTCGCAACCCTCAACGGAAAAGCAGAAGAACCTGGGGCGCCTCCTGGTGGAAGAATTGCAGGCCATCAGCCTGGCCGACGCCCATCTCGACGAACACGGCTATGTCTACGCCACGGTGCCCTCCAACACCGACAAGGATGTGCCGGTCATCTGCTTTTGTGCCCATATGGACACCGCACCGGACTTCAGCGGTACCGATGTGCAACCGAAAATACACCGGAACTACCAGGGTGGGGATATCTCGCTGGGCAATTCCGGCCGCGTGATCAGCACCAGCGAGCACCCCGAACTCGCCAACCAGATCGGCAACGACATCGTCACCACCGACGGCACCACCCTGCTCGGCGCCGACGACAAGGCTGGAATCGCCGAGATCGTCAGCGCGGCGGAGATCCTGCTCAAGGACCAGTCGATCCGGCACGGCACCATACGGCTGCTCTTCACGACCGACGAGGAAATCGGCCGCGGGGTCGACAAGGTCGATCTCGAGAAGCTTGGCGCCCGCTTTGCCTATACCCTGGATGGCGAAACAGCCGGCACCATCGAGGACGAGACCTTCTCCGCCGATGCGCTGACGCTGGAGATCACCGGCGTGGCCATGCATCCGGGGTTTGCGAAGGACCGGATGGAGAACGCCATCAAGATCGCAGCCGCCATTGTTGCTCGCCTGCCGCGCGAGGTTTCGCCCGAGGGCACGGAAGGGCGGGACGGCTTCGTGCACCCGACCGAGATCAGCGGATCGATGGAGGCGGCGACGATCAAGATGATCGTGCGCGACTTCTCCGAGGCGGGGCTTCAAGAGAAGCACGCGATGGTGCGCGACATCGCCGAGGCGGTGCTGGCCGATTATCCGGGGTCTCGCTACGCGATCACCACGCATGAGCAGTACCGCAACATGAAGCAGGTGCTGGACCAGCACCCCGAGATCGCCGACTACGCGATGGAGGCGATCCGGCGGGCGGGGATGACACCCGTGCGCGGATCAATTCGTGGCGGCACCGACGGGTCGCGCCTGTCCTTCATGGGCCTGCCCTGCCCCAACATTTTTGCCGGCGGGCACGCCTTCCACTCGCCGCTCGAATGGATCAGCCGGCAGGACATGGACAAGGCCGTCGCCACGATCGTGGAACTCGCACGGATCTGGGAAGAGCGGGCCTGACACATTCTTTTCATCGGCACTTGCCGATAAAGAGGACGATGTGCATGTTCTGGCTAGCCTCCCCTGGCCAGACCCCAAGAGTGTTTCATGACCGATCTGTTTTCCCCGGTGACCCTGCGCGGGCTTACTCTTCGCAATCGCACCGTCGTAGCCCCGATGTGCCAGTACTCGGCCCAGGACGGCTTCGCCAATGACTGGCACCTCGTCCATCTCGGCCGCTTCGGCATTGGCGGCTTCGGGTTGGTGATCCTCGAGGCAACCGGCGTTCTGCCCGAGGGCCGCATTTCCTACGGCGATCTCGGCCTGTGGAAGGACGAGCACATCGCGCCACTGCAGCGGATCGTGGACTTCCTCCACTCCCAGGGCGCCGCCGCGGGCATCCAACTGGCGCATGCCGGCCGGAAGGCCTCTACCCCGATTCCGTGGCGCAACGGCTTCGACGAAACCGAGGAGGAGAAGCCGCTGGTCGGCTTCGAGCATTGGCAGCCGGTGGCGCCGAGCGCTGTCTCCCATGCACCGGGCAACCCACACTTTCAGACCCCGATCGCACTAGACAAGGTCGGCATTAAGGACGTCATCGGCGCCTTCGTCGCCGCGGCGCGTCGTGCGGAGCAGGCGGGGTTCGACACCGTGGAGATCCATGCGGCCCACGGCTACCTGCTGAACCAGTTCCTGTCGCCGCTCGCCAACCAGCGCACCGATGAGTATGGCGGCAGCCTCGAAAACCGCATGCGGCTGGTGCTGGAAGTCGCTGAGGCGGTGCGCCCCGTTTGGCCAGAGCACAAGCCGCTGCTCGCCCGCCTGTCAGTGAGCGACTGGGCCGAGGGCGGCTGGACCGTCGAAGACAGCGTGGTGCTTTCCCGGGAACTCAAGGCCCGCGGCGTCGATGCGATCGACTGCTCCAGCGGTGGATTCGCCGAGGCGAAGATCCAGAGCGGCCCGGGTTACCAGGTGCCGTTCTCGCGTGCCGTCAAGCAGGGCGCCGACATCCCGACCATGGCTGTTGGCCTGCTCGGCGATGCTCTGGAGGCAGAGCAGATCCTGACGCGGGGCGATGCGGACTTCGTCGCCTTGGCCCGCGCCGCGCTGGACGATCCGAACTGGGCCGTCCATGCCCGGCATGCCCTGGGTGCTTCCGACTACGACCTGTGGCCCAACCAGGCCAAGCGGGTGCGAGAGCGGGACCGGTCGCTGGGACTGCGGAGTTTTGCGGCTTCGACGTAAGCTGCAACGCATTCTTGCCGTGATCGGCGTGCCTCTTGTTCTGCACCGACTCGATCTCCACGTCGGTGCGACGGGAGACTGAGCATGGACACCAAAGCAGCAATCCTCGCCTTGATGGGTGCCTGGGGCGTCAGTGCGCTGGGCAGCCTTCCAGTGGTGGCGGAGGAGGCCGAGAGCGCCAATCCGCTGCTCAACAAGGTCTGGATGCGCACCGATGCCGACCCAGCCCTGCCCGGGCCGATGCAGATCTTCCTCGAAGACGGGACCCTGGTCAGCGACAGTTGCTGGGAGACCTACAGGCTGTCGAAATGGCAGCAGACCTCTGACACCAGCATCAGCTGGGACGAGGACGGCATGACGATCGCGGCCGACATCGCCAGCCTGACCGACGAGGAGCTGGTGCTGAACCTCAGGCTCGGCAGCGAGATGCAGGAGCAGCGGTTCACCGTGGCCACCGTGCCTTACCTCTGCCCGGACATGGCGAAGTAGGGTCCGCCGCTAGAGCATCACCTGCGTCCCGATCTCGACCACGCGTCCGGTGGGGATGTGAAAGTACTCCGTCGCGTCGCTAGCGTTGCGGGCGAGCCGGGTGAACAGCCGATCCTGCCAGTAGGTCAGCATGTTGTGCTTCTTTCCCGGCTTCAGCGAGCGGCGCGACAGAAAGAACGACGTCGACATGATGTCGAACTTCCAGCCGAGCTTGCGAGCGAGCGCCATGGCTTTGGGGACGTTCGGTGTCTCCATGTAGCCGAAGGTAATCACCATGCGGAAGAACAGCTCGTTATAAGCGTCGATGGTGACCTTCTCGTCGTCCGGCACGCGGGGCGAGGATGAGGTGCGGACGGTGAGGATCACGTTCTGCTCGTGCAGCACCTTGTAGTGCTTGAGGCTGTGCAGCAACGCAGTCGGCGCGCCCTCAATGTCGCTGGTGAGAAATATGGCAGTTCCGGGCACCACCATGGGCTTCTTCTTGGAGAGATTGTCGACCAGGAACTGCAACGGCACCTCGTCACGGCGGGTCTTGTCGCTGAGGCGGCGGCGGCCGGCCATCCAGCTCCACATGACCAGCGCCACCACGAGCGCTACCGCGGCGGGTACCCAGCCGCCCTGGAACAGCTTGGCGGCATTGGCGGCAAGAAAGCCGCCATCGATGACGATGAACACCGCGGCGAACAGGGCGACGACGAGGGGGTGCCAGCGCCAGTTGCGCCGCATCACCACCACCAGCAGGGCCAGGGTGACGATCATCACCCCCGACACAGCGATGCCGTAGGCATGGGCGAGTTCCGCCGAGCTGCCGAAGACCAGCACCAGCACCAGCACGCCGACCATCAGCATGGTGTTGATCTGCGGCATGTACACCTGCCCGCTCTGGGTGGCGGAGGTGTGCTGCACCACCATGCGCGGCAGCATGTTGAGGGCGATCGCCTGCTGGGTGAGGCTGTATGTGCCGGTGATCACCGCTTGGCTGGCAATGATGGTGGCCATAGTGGCGAGGATCACGAACGGTAGCAGGGCCCACTCAGGCTGCATTTCGAAGAACGGGCTATCGACGTTCTCAACCCCCACCTCCAGCACATAGGCGCCCTGCCCGAAATAGTTGAGCAGCAGGCAGGGGAACACCAGTCCGAACCAAGCAAGGACGATCGGGCGACGACCGAAATGGCCGAGGTCGACATAGAGTGCTTCCGCACCCGTCACGGCCAGAAAGATGGCACCCATGACGACGAATGCGATGCCGAAATGGGTGACGAGAAACTGCATGCCGAGCCAGGGGTTCAGCGCCCACAGCACCGCCGGATAGTCGATGATGTGGACCAACCCGGAGAAGCCGAGCACCAGAAACCACAGCGCCGTGACCGGACCGAATACGATCGCCACTCTGGCGGTGCCGAAACGCTGCACCGCGAACACCCCGATGATGATCACGAGGGTGATCGGCACCACCCAACGCCCCATTCCTGGCGCAACAAGTTCGACCCCCTCCACGGCCGAAAGCACCGAGATGGCCGGAGTGATGATTGCGTCGCCGAAAAACATCGCGGCGCCGAGCACACCCAGGGCGGTGATCCAGACCGGAGGATTGGTGAAGGTCTTGCGCGCCAAGGCCATGAGCGAGAGCGTGCCGCCTTCGCCATTGTTGTCGGCACGGGTGACGAAGAAGACGTATTAGACCGCGACCGTCAGCGTCAGCGCCCAGACGATCAGCGACAGCAGCCCGAGTATCTCGATGCTCGACGCCGCAGCACCGGGGCGCACCTGCATCGCCTGACGGAAGGCGTAAAT
>JAEZFJ010000443.1 GCA_023437755.1 Pseudomonadota bacterium | reverse complement strand
CGGTGGCCGCAGTCCCGTCGGGCCGGGCATAATAGCCCTTGCGGCTACCAACCGCGGCGAAGCCCTCGCGGGCATACAGGCGCCTGGCGGGCTGGTTATGCTCATCCACCTCGAGGAACATCCTGCGGGCCGGAGTGTAGCGCAGGTCCTCGATCGCCGCCCGCAGCAGGGCGAGGCCCACGCCCCTACCGCGCCAGCGCGGATCCACGGCGATGGTCAGCAGCTCCGCCTCGTCCCCGGCAACCCGCACCAGGATGAACCCGGCGATGCGGCGACGGGCGTCGCAGGCGACACAGATGCGTGCCGCATTGTCCTCGAAGAAGGCGTCGAAATCCACCTCCCGCCAGCCGCGGTAGAACCCCGCCGCATGGATGCGGGCGAGTTCGCGCGCATCAGCGGGATCTGCTGGCTCCACATGAAGGCCGGCAGGTGCCATCCACAGCTTCATCATGGCGTCCGCCGCACCAGGCGGGCCGCTGTCTGCGGCTTGGCATCGGCATCGCGGACATAGGCAGCCTCGGGTGGAAAGGCCGACGGATCGGCCGTGGCAGCAAAGCGGGCCATCGCGATGATATCCACGAAGGGCGAGCGGAGCACTGTGGTACCCGGCGGTACCAGGGCCTCGGCCTCGGCCGCAGGCACCAGCCTTGCCGGCCCGATCGGGTGGCCCGGCGCGTCGAATCCCTGCACATAGGCCTCGCCGCGGCGGGCATCGAGCAGCACCAGTGCCGGTCCTGCGATCGGAAGCGACAACGCCACCAGGCTCGGGACGCCGATCACGGGGATGCCGCGGGCCAGCCCGATCCCGCGCGCCGCGGAGAGCCCGATCCTGAGGCCTGTGAACGATCCCGGGCCGGTGGTAGAGGCCACCCGCTCGAGATCGGAATAAGCGAGCCCGTTGCGGGCGAGCAGCGTATCAAGGCAGCCAAACAACCGCTCGGCGTGACCGATAGCGATATCCTCGATGATCGAGTCCGCCCGTCCGTCCGGATGAACCAGCCCCAGCTGCAACCGGGGTGCAGCGGTATCTATGGCAAGCGTGATCGGCAGCAGGGTCATGCTTCGCTCCTAGCGTTGCGGCAGGCGCAAGTCCACCGCCAACTCCCGCGCCAACTGGGCAGCGGGACGCCATGGTGTCCACGCCTTGACGGCCCATGGTGCGGGGGCGACCTTGCCGCCATGATCCCCGATTCGCTCATGAGCTGCCGATGACCTGGTTGGCCGAGACAGCCATGCTGAGCCACGGCTGGCGGCGATTTTTGCTGATGCTGGTGGCGGGCGCCGTGGCCGGGCTGGCGGTGCCGCCGCTGTTCCTGTTGCCCGCCCTGTTCGTGAGCTTCCCGCTATGGGTATGGGCGCTGGATGGCGCCGAACGCGGCCGCGGCTGGCGGCGCTGGTTCGGACAGGCATTCACCATCGGCTTCGCCTTCGGCTGGGGTTATTTCACTGTTGCGTTCCACTGGCTTGGCGCTGCCTTCTTCGTTGATGGCGGCATCATGCTGGCCGTCATGCCCTTTGCCATCCTCGCACTTGCGGCACTGATCGTCAGCTTCTGGGGCCTTGCCAGTGCGCTGGCCCATCTGCTCTGGAGCGATGGCGCATGGCGGATCGTTACGCTCGCCAGCGCGGTCACCGCGGCGGAGTGGGCGCGTGGCCACGTGCTGACCGGATTTCCCTTCGATCTGGTCGGGTACGCACTCACGCCCAACGACGAGATGATGCAGGCGGTGGCGCTCGTCGGCATCTACGGCCTCACCTTCATTGCCCTGCTGCTGGCCACCACCCCGGCCCTGATCTGGCCGGCGGACGGACGCAGCCCGGCACAACGGCTGCTGCCCTTCTTTCTCGCCCTGCTGGTGCTGGTGTCCCAGCTTGCCTATGGCAGCAATCGGCTCGCCGGGACCCCGGCGACCGAGCGACAGGATGTTTCCCTGCGGCTGGTCCAGCCGCTCGTCTACGAGCACGCGGACTGGAACAACGCCGACCCGGTGTCGCTGATCGACCGGCTGGTGATGCTGTCCGAAATGCAGATGGGGCCGGAAGATGCCGGTCTTGCCGACATCGACATCCTGGTCTGGCCGGAATCGAGCCTTCCGTTCTACCTGTCGAGCTATCCGGATGCGCTGGCCCGCATTGCGCGCATGCTGCCGGAGGGAACTACCCTGCTCACCGGCGCGCCCCGCATCAACTACCTGCCGGGGGGCACGGTGCCTGACGGGCCGCCGTTCAACGCCCTTCTCGCCATCAACACCGAGGGCGAAGTCGTAGCGTCATACGACAAGGCGCATCTCGTGCCGTTCGGTGAATTCCTGCCCTATGGCGAGTTCTTCGCCCGGCTCGGCATCAAGCAATTCGTTCCGGGCGCCGAGGGCTGGGGACATGGCGACCCGCGCCGACGCCTGATCCACTTGCCCGGATCCCCATCCTTGCTGGCGCTGATCTGCTACGAGATCCTGTTCTCCGGCGATCTTGGCGCCACCGCCGAGGCACAATACCTGCTGAACATCACCAACGATGCCTGGTTCGACGGCTCGATCGGCCCGGCCCAGCATGCCCATCATGCCCGCGTGCGGGCCGTGGAAGAGGGGATGAGCCTGGTTCGCGCCGCCAATACGGGTCTCACCTTCGTCACCGACCCGCTGGGTCGCATTACGGCCGCGCTGGCCCCGGGCGAGATGGCGGCACTTGATGCCCGGCCGCACGAGCGGCTGACGCCGCCTCCCTTCGCGACGTGGCGCTACTGGCCCCTGCTGGTGGCGCTGATCATCGGCTTCGGCGCTTCGATCATTGCCCATCGCGGCAGCCGACCGAAGAGACTGGCGGGACGTTCCTGAACCCCGCAAAAACTTGCCGTCGAATGGCTCTACGGGATATCAAGATTTCTTTATATCCTCCTTGACCCAAGGTGTTCAGGGTGCCAAAACGCTCCTGATCGCCAGATAGCAGGCGGTTTCCACTCTCTTTGGGAGATTTGGCTTGGCGCGTTCGTCCTATCTGTTCACTTCAGAATCCGTCTCCGAGGGCCATCCCGACAAGGTCTGCGACCGCATCAGCGACGAGATCGTCGATCTCGT
>JAEZFJ010000410.1 GCA_023437755.1 Pseudomonadota bacterium | reverse complement strand
CTGGGCGATGATGCCGCCTTCGAGTTCGAAGGTGGCATAGGCAGCATCGTCGGTGTCGGCCTTGAAGCGGTTGCCCTTCTCGTCGACGCGCTCGGGAATATGAGTGGCACCGAGGCAGGAGACGGATCTGACCGGTGCGAAGGTATGATCGAGCACGTAGCGCCAGTGGCAGAGCATGTCGATGATGATGCCACCGCCATCGGCCTTGCGGTAGTTCCAGCTGGGGCGCTGGGCCTTCTGCCAGTCACCCTCGAACACCCAATAGCCGAACTCCCCGCGCACGGAGAGAATCTCACCGAAGAAGCCGGAGTCGCGTAGCATCTTGAGCTTCATCAAGCCGGGCAGGAATAGCTTGTCCTGCACGACACCGTGCTTGAGCCCGGAAGCACGAGCCTTCCGGGCGAGGTCGACAGCGATGTCGAGCGAATCCGAAGTGGGCTTTTCGCAGTAGACGTGCTTGCCCGCGGCAAGAGCCTTCTCGATCAGGCCGGCGCGCATGAGCGTGGTACCGGCATCGAAGAACACGGTGTCTTCCGGATTGGCGAGAGCCGCGTCGAGGTCAGTGGACCAGCGCTGGATACCGTGCTTCTCGGCGAGGCGCTGCATCTTCTCGCGATCACGACCAACGATGATCGGATCGATGACCAGCCGATCGCCATTGGAGAGCGCGACGCCACCCTGATCCCGGATTGCGAGGATCGAGCGTACCAGATGCTGGTTGTAGCCCATGCGTCCGGTGACGCCATGCATGATGAGACCGAGGCGCCGTTCCGCCATAGCTATTCCCCTCCGATGTAACTGGTTGGTTACTTACACATGACGGCGGTGACTCGTCAAGCAGGCTTGCACTAGAGGCCGAGCACCATCTTGAAGCCGATGGCGGCGAGGAAGACCAGGATCATGCGGTCGAATGCGCGGCGACTGAGGCGGGTGCCGAGCCACTGGCCCACCGGCATGAGCAGGAAGATCGGCGCGAGCGCGAACACACCCTGCAGCATCCATTCCGGCTGCAACACGCCCGCCACCCAGAGCGAAGGCAGTTGCACAGCCGCGAGGACGAAGAACATGGCGGACACCGCGAACACCATGGCGTCGCGGTCGAGCGCCATGGCGTGGATATAGGTCATGCCGATGGGACCCGAAACGCCGGTAGCGCCCTGGAGGATGCCGCCGCCGATGCCGGTGAAGGGTGCGAGGCGCTTGGCCAGCGGGAGTGGCAGCGACCAGTGCGGCGTTAGGAGACGGAGGGCAACATAGGTCAGGAGCAAACAACCGAGGCCAAGAACGAGCAGGCGCTCCGGCAGGCTGGTGAGGGCCCAAGTGCCGAGCCCAATGCCGAGGGCGCCGGCAACAAGAAAGACGGGCATGAAGGCGAGGCGCGGATTGCCGGCCTCGCGGCGGAAGCGCCAGACCTGCCAGGCATTGGTGGCGATCAGCGGGATGACCATCAACCCGATGGCGTGCTGCAGGCCGAAAAAGGCGGTGATCACCGGCAGGGCAATCAGCGGCAGCCCCATGCCGGAGGCGCCCTTGACCACGGCCCCCGCCCCGAGCGCCAGCACCATGACCAGAATACCGGCCCAGTCCATCCAAGTTCCCCTGCCGGTTCTTCGCGCCGTCGCAAGAGCGGGCGGTTCGGGCCGCAACGGCCTGACAGGGGCCAAAATCTGCCCGTTGCGACGCGGTGTCAAGCTAACCGTGCGGTTACTTGGTTGACAGCGCCGTTAGGTCGCCGCACTCTTGCGGCAGACGGCCAGAGACGGAAACCGCGCGGCCGCAGGAACAAAACGGGAGGACTTGAAATGTCACGATTGACCCGCTCTTTGCTGGCGATGACGCCCGCACTGATGCTGACCACATCGCTTGCAGTGGCCCAGGAATGGAAGCCCGACCGGCCGATCAACCTGATCGTGCCGTGGGGCGCCGGCGGCTCCACCGACCAGGTCACCCGCGTGACAGCACCCATTCTCGCCGAGGCGCTCGGCGTCGAAGTGGTGGTGGTGAACCAGCCGGGCGCTTCCGGTGCCATCGGCACTCAGGAAGTGCTGAACGCCCCCAAGGACGGCTATACCTGGACGGCCAATGCCATCGCCAACAACGCCACCTATTCCGTGACGGGCCTGCTCGAGGACACCAACATCGACGACTGGCACATCTATTTGTCGGTCGCCAACGTGCCGGTGGTGAGCGTGCCGGCCAACAGCGAGTTCGAGGATTTCGGGCAGTTGCTGGAGGCCTTCAAGACGCGCGGTCAGGAGATCACCGTCGCCACGGCCGGCATCACCTCCTCGGGTGGAACGGCCATCGCGGCTCTGTCCGACTCGGCAGACGGGTTCGACTACAACATGATCACCTATGACGGCGGCGGGCCGGCGGCGATTGCGACCGCGTCGGGAGAGGCCATGGTGACGACGCAGCTCGCAGTGGAGCAGACAGAACTGATCCGCGGCGGTCGCCTCAAAGCCCTGGCCGTGCTGTCGGACGAGCCGCTGGTGCTCGAGGGCGTCGATCCGATCCCGCCGATCACCGAATGGCTGCCCGAGATGG
>JAEZFJ010000173.1 GCA_023437755.1 Pseudomonadota bacterium | reverse complement strand
CGCATCGCCGCTGCCAGGTCCGGCGGCAGTTCCAGCACCTCCGGCCCCAGCGCATAGAGCTGCTCCTCGACCGCTCGGTCCATCGGCCGAGGCGGCACCAGCTCTGTGGCGCAGGAGTTGGGCGCATTCTCCAGCTGCACATCGCTCTCGTCGCCGAAGCTGATCGCAACATAATACTCGGGGTCGTACACCCCGAGATCGAAGCCGTTGCCCACCGGTTGGGGCAGCGCCGTGGCAAGCGAAAAGCTCAGCGTCACCCGACCGTCCTCGTAGCGCATGCGCTGGTCACCGGTGGCCTCGAACCGCATCGGCGCGTTCACCTCGCCGGCCGTCGTGTAGAACCCATATTCGCTGAGCCCGACCATGTTCTCGTCGGCCAGCTCCTGCATCTCCTCCGGTGCGGTTATCCCGTCCCCATTGCTGGCGAGCCCCTGCACCATCCAGGCCGAGAAGGCACTGTCGAAGGTCCAGTCGTGCCTGAGGCCGCTGACCGCGTCTCCCTCGAACACCACCGCCACCTTCGCATCGATGAAGATGTGGGGGTGCGCTGCAGCAGGGGCAGCGAAACCGCACGCGACAAGCGCCGCTATGGCCAGTCGAAAAATCCAGCTCATCTCAGCTGATGGGGTGCCGTTGGAACCAGTCGACCAGATGGTCGATCAGGGCGCGGACTTTACCGGCCAGGTGCCGCCGGTGCGGATACACCGCCTGCAACGTCTGCCCGGTGGGCAGAAAGTCCTGCAGGACCGGCACCAGCTCGCCGGAATGGACCAGTGGGTCAGCCAGGTAAGAGGGCAGGACCACGAAACCGAGCCCCATCGCTGCCGCGGTGCGCGCCGCCAGAGGCGAGTTGGTTCGCACCGGCCCGGTCACCGGCACCGAAATGGTCTTGCCGTCATGCGTGAAGCGCCAGTTCGACTGGCCCTGCAGGTTCACATCCACGATGCACGGCATCTGCCGCAGATCGTCCGGGTGCTGCGGCGTTCCGTGTTGCTTGAGCAGCGACGGCGATGCGCCCACCACCACATGCATGTCGGCGATCTTGCGCGCGATCAGCGAGGAATCCTGCATTGTGGAAATGCGCAGTGCGACGTCGACACCCTCGTCGATCAGGTCGACATAGCGATCTTCGAGCCTCAGATCGAGCGTCACCTTGGGGTGCTGCAGCAGGAACTCGTAGATTGCTGGCGCCAGCGTCGATTCACCGAAATTGCGCGGCACGGAGACCCTGAGCAGGCCGCGCGGCTCTGCCGTCTGCTCGCTGATGCTGGCATCGAGATCGTCCAACTGCTGCAGCAGCGCACTCGCTTCGCGATAATAGGCCTCACCTGCTTCGGTGAGGCTCAGCTTGCGCGTGGTGCGGTTCATCAGCCGCACGCCGAGATAGTCCTCGAGATCGGTGACATACTTGCTCAGCAGCGCCTTGGACCTGCCGTGCTGCCGAGCAGCAGAGGAGAAGCCGGCGCAATCGAAAACCTGCACGAAGGCACGGATGCGGGCGAGATCCTGAGTCATGGCGCTCCGTTCCAGCATGGGCACGGCACGCATAACTCATCTGCACAATGTGAACAATAACGCCCCTTGGTCTCTTGGGGATTAACGATAGGATGGAATGCAATCGACCGATCAGGGAGTTCGGACTATTTTCCCGCCCATGTCCAAACCCTCGCCCCGCTCGACGCTTTACCGGCTGATCCAGGCGGGTCAGCTCGCGCATCTGGCGGTGCTGGCCCCGCTCCGAGACCGGGGCCTTGAGCCTGGCGACGACGCCGTCCTGTTTGAACTGGGCCGTAACGGCCTTACCGAGGATGAACTCGCCGCTGCCTTGGGCGTGCCTTTCGATTCCATCGTGGGCCGTATCGAGCGCCTCGCCGGTCGCGAGCTGGTGGTCCGCCGCGCCGTCGGTCCCGAACTGGTGTCCGGCGTTGCTCTGACGGAGCGCGGCTTGCGCATTCGCAACGCCCTCGCCGAACACTGGGCCCAGCTTGAAGAGGCACTGATGGGCGAGCTCAAGCCCAAGCAGCGCAAGACTATGGCCGAGCGCCTCGGACGCTTCGTCGAACTCCTCAGCCTCTGACGCGTTGGTTGTTCAGAATGATGACGGGGCCATTCAGGTCCGGTTCATCCGGGAAGGTGTTTCCTTGCACCAAGGCATTCGTGCCGTGCAGGGAAAAGGAGACAACAATGGCTCTGTCCAAGAAGATCATCGCAGGCGGCATTGCCGTGCTGGCGCTGCTGGGCACTGCGGGAGCCGCAATGGCCGCCCCCGCCTACGCCACCGGCAACGTGAATGTCCGCTCCGGCCCAGGAACGGGCTATGGCGTCGTCGATACGCTTCGCCGCGGCGAGCAGGTGAACGTCGAATACTGCCAGGGCAGCTGGTGCTTCGTCGAGAAGCGCGGCCCCGACGGCTGGGTGTCCGCCAACTATCTCGATCGTGGCGGCTACCGTCCGCCGGTTGTCCGCCCGCCCGTGGTGCGCCCGCCGGTCTACGATCCCCCGTACTGGCACAACCCGCGTCCGCCGCGCCCGCCGCACTGGAACCCGCGGCCCCCGCGTCCGCAGCCGTGGCCTGGTCATGGCAGCGGTGCTTCGGTCTGCTTCAACGGCCCGAATGGCTACTTCTGCCTCGGCAACTAACACTCAAGGCGCCGCCCTCTCGGGC
>JAEZFJ010000313.1 GCA_023437755.1 Pseudomonadota bacterium | reverse complement strand
GGTCCGTTGCCCGGCTGGCTCGTGGTCGGTGCCGTTGGCGTTTTCTATGCCGGCATCGCCTATCTGGCGCTGACAACCAAAGAGCGTGGTGGCGACCAGGTGCATGTGTAACGCCGCATGCAACTGTGCGGCGGCCAAACCAGATGTGGATGCCGCTTCGCCCTCCTGAGTGCTCCCGAGAAGTATCGAACCGAGTCCTCCGGCGGCCCGCAACGCGTTGGAAGAGGTCGGCAGATGAGCGGATTTCGACCACGCCGATGCCCACCGAGGCAACTCGCTTCCCGGTCTCCACGGAGAGTACTCTCCGCCAGAAACAGCAGTTGATCCACGGCGATCAGATGATCATCCGCGACCGCTGGAACGCCGCCTCTAGACCCAAAAACGCCACAATGGGTTGAACTGCGTCTCGGTACGTAATAAGGTTCGCCTCATCAAAATGATCAACACGCATCTGGCGCGAATGTGCTTCCAAGCTGTCGCGGCAATTCAACTTGCGTACCAAATCCAATGAAGAAGAACTGATCGACCCCCTCCAGTTTTCAGCAGGGAGTCGTCTTTGAGAGTACATGGCAGCCAAGTTAAAGATACAAAACCTCACCAAAGTTTTCGGCCCCAACGCTGAAGAGGGGCTGCGCCGCCTGCAGAGTGGCGAGAGCAAGGCGGCGATATTCGAGGCTACCGGGAATACCGTCGGCGTCCGGGACGCCAGCTTCGAAGTGGAGCAAGGCCAGATCTTCGTCGTGATGGGACTTTCCGGCTCCGGCAAGTCCACCCTGGTCCGCATGCTCAACGGGCTCATCGAGCCGACCGGCGGCAGCATCCTGATCGATGGGCAGGATATCGCCCGGTGCTCCACGGCAACCCTTCGCCAGGTGCGGCGCGAAAAAGTAGCCATGGTGTTCCAGCACTTCGCCTTGTTCCCGCATATGACGGTGGCAGACAATGTGGCCTACGGGCTCAAGATCAAGGGCGTTGCGACGGCCGAGCGCCGCCGACGCGCCGAAGCAGCGCTGGAGCAGGTCGGGCTCGCCGCCTACGCCGACAGCATGCCCTCGGAGCTTTCCGGTGGCATGCAACAGCGCGTCGGCCTCGCGCGCGGCCTGGCTACTGATCCTGAAATCCTGCTGATGGACGAGCCGTTTGGCGCCCTGGATCCCCTGATCCGCCGCGAGGTTCAGGACGAACTGCTGCGACTGCAGAAGGCGCTGCGAAAGACCATCGTCTTCATCACGCACGATCTCAACGAAGCCCTGCTGCTCGGTGATCGCATCGCGATCATGAAGGACGGCGAAATCGTTCAGATCGGCAGCGCCCAGGAAATCGTCGACCATCCCGCTGATGACTATGTCCGCGCCTTTGTCGCGGATATCGACCGCGGCCGGGTATTTACTGCCGAAACCGTGGCGGACGAACCAGTCCTGCTGCAATTGGGGAGCGATACCGCAGAGAGTGCCGTCCAGAACATGGAAGACGCCAATCTGGGTGCCCTCTATGTGATGGACGGCAAAGAGATTGCCGGCGTCGTCACCTACCAGGATGCCGTTGCCGCGGTTCGCGACGAGACGGCAACGCTGGCCGATGCCATTCAGCCGGATTATCCGACCGCGGAGCCCGGGGCAGTTCTGAACGAGCTCTATGGTGCCGCCAGCAGCGGTCTGCCCATTGCCCTAACCGACGACAACAATCGCCTGATCGGCGTGGTGGAACCTCATGCGGTTCTCGCGCAGCTGTCGGGTGAATCTGGTGCGCCGAACGGCGTTCCTGAGAAGGAGTAGGGGAACGCCATGTTCAGCCCATCCGAATTTCTGCTGATCCCGTTCGATGACTGGGTCAACGTGCTTGTGCGTGAGTGGATCGTACCGAACTTCCGGCCGCTGTTTCGCGCCATGCAGGTGCCGGTGAGCGCCTTGCTTTCCTGGCTCGACACCTTCTTCAACACGATGCCGATGCTGGTTTTCACGGCCTTGTTGGCGCTGGTCGCCTGGCGCACCGCTGGTCGCGGCATTGCGATCTTCACCGTTGCATCCCTGGTCTTCATCGACCTGATCGGGTTGTGGCCCGAGACAATGACGACGCTTTCGATGATCGTCACTTCGGTCTTGTTCTGCGTCGTGCTCGGTGTGCCTCTCGGGATCGTTGCAGCGCGCAGCAATCGTGTGCTGGCCGTTGTCAGGCCAGTGCTCGACATCATGCAGACAGTGCCGTCCTTCGTTTACCTGGTTCCGATCGTGATGCTCTTCGGCGTCGGCATGGCACCGGGCATCATCGCCACCATTGTCTTCGCCCTTCCCCCGATCGTGCGACTGACCAATCTCGGCATCCGCAATGTCCGCGGCGACCTCATCGAGGCGGCAGAGGCTTTCGGATCGACGGGCTGGCAGATGCTGTGGAACGTGCAGCTGCCGCTGGCCATGCGCACCATCATGGCCGGGCTGAATCAGACTCTTATGCTGGCACTGTCCATGGTCGTCATCACCTCGATGATCGGTGCCGGGGGCCTGGGGCTCACCGTTTATACCGGCCTTGGCCGTCTGGACGTGGGCGGCGCCACCGCCGGTGGCGTGGGCATCGTTCTGCTTGCGATTATCCTCGACCGCATCACCCAGGGCCTGGGCGAGTCGACCGGTGTCCGCACCGTCAGCCTTCGCCAGACGCTGGTCACCTTCTTCCGCCGGGGGGCACCCGTGTCCACCGGGGAGGTCCAGAGAGCTTCCTGAGGCTCTCCTGGCGCCGTGTTGCGCCACTTCGAGCGGGCGTTGGCGCGCCCGCATGTCTTCTCACGCCAAAGAAAAGGGAGCTGATCTCATGTTCAGACTCACCGAGACGCTGACTGCCGTCGCGCTATCCACTCTTCTCGTCGCCGCCCCGGCCCTGGCCCAGGACAATCCTGGCGAGGGCAAGACGGTGCACATGGCCCAGGCTACCTGGGACACCGGCTGGTTCCACGCCGAGATCTACAAGCAGCTTCTGGAGGAGCTGGGTTACACGGTCGAGGGTCCGACCACGCTCGACAATCCCCCGTTCTACCAGGCCGTTGCGCAGGGAGACGTCGACCTCTGGGTCAACGGCTGGTTCCCGCTGCACAACACCTACCAGCCGACCTTCGAAGGCCGGGCCGAAATCATCGGCGCGGTTGCCGAGGGCGGCGCGCTGGAGGGTTACCTCGTCGACAAGGCTTCGGTGGAAGAGTTCGGCATCAAGAGCCTCGAGGACTTCAAGCGTCCCGAGGTCCAGGAGGCCTTCGATCGTGACGGGGACGGCAAGGCCGATCTCGTCGCCTGCCCGCCGGGCTGGGGCTGCGAGATCAACATCGAGCACCATCTTGATGCGTATGATCTGCGCGACCACGTGAACCCGATCAAGGCCGCTTACTCGGCCTCCATGGCCGATGCCGTGGCTGCCTACGAGGCCGGCGCGCCGATCCTGTTCTACACCTGGACGCCGAACTGGACGGTCAATGCCCTGAAGCCCGGCGAGGACGTCATGTGGATCGAGGTGCCGGAAGTGAAACTGCCGGAAGACCTTGCCGATCTGGCCGATGCCGCCGTGCTCGATGGTGTCGAAGGCTGTGTGGCCGATCCGTGTACGCTCGGCTTCCCCGCCAACGACATCGTGCCGGTCGCAAACTCGGCCTTCCTCGAAGACAACCCTGCCGTGGGTGCGCTGCTCGAAGCAGCATCCATCCCGCTGCCGGCGATCTTCGAGCAGAACGCCCTCATGAACGAGGGTGCCGGAAGCACCGAAGACATCCAGCAGCAGGCTGCCGAGTGGATCGATGCCAACCGCGATCTGGTCGACGGCTGGCTCGACGCTGCCCGTTCGGCTCAGTCGTAACAAACTTCGGGGAGCCGGCCGCGTCGGCTCCCCATTATTCTCAGCACCGTGTGCGCAAGCGCTGAACCGGTGCAGGGCGGCAACCGTTGATCGTGACCGACACCAGAGGACCGATCATGCCCAACAAGCCTATCCCCATCATCGACCGGTCGCCGATGGCGGATCGTGAGCGCCGCGAACAGCTTGGCGTCAGCGTCGACGACCTCGCGGCCCGTGCAGGTATCTCCACCCAAGATCTGATGGCTCACGAACAAGCGAAGCGCGAGGCGGATGTGAATCCCAGCATCGCAATGAAGATTGCGGATGCTCTTGATTCACTTGAACGCACCAGCTCCGACGATAGTGGCTGAGGAGCTGAATGTGGCCGAAATCTGCAAAGTTCACTTGAGTTGAGGACCAGCCGGTAAAGCAACGGCGGTGGAGTCTCCTCGTTCTGTCGCCGGGCAGCATGCCCGTGCAAGAGGAGAACCCAATGTCCAAGATGATCCTGCCGGCCTCGATTGCCGTGCTCGCGCTCGGCCTGTCTGCCCCGAGCTTCGCCCAGGAATACTCCATCAACGGTCAAATGCTGCCAGAGGACCAGGTCGAACGGTTCCAGGTGCATTGCGACGAGATGTTCATGGCAGAGGGCGGTACCGCCGTTGACTCGGCCGGTGCTGCGGAGAGCACCACGAACGGCGGAGACGGTACGACAGGCAGTGATTCTTCCGACACGTCCGGCTCCATGGATTGGTCGACTTACGACATGGCCACCCTGGATGCGGAAGCCTGTCGCACTGCCGGCTTCTCTGCTTCCGCCGCTGGTGGCGCTGGCGCAGCGGGCGCTGTCCAGGGCAGCAACGCGACGGGCACTGACGGCTCGATCGATGTTACCACCGACCCAACCACTGGCGCTGCTACGAGTGGCACCAGCACCGGCGACGACGGCAACAGCAACTAACTTGCTCAATGGCGCCCAGCATTGGGCGCCATTGCCACATTAGCTCGCTGCTGCTCCCAGCTGGCACTCGCTTGCCCGCTCCCGTCAAAGGCGCTACGCCCAAGCGATGAGCATCAACAAATTTCCGCCCAGGCCGAAGTATGATCCCGATACGGGCCCTGTATATCTTTATGGGCTCCATACCGTGCGAGCGGCCCTCGACAATCCGCAGCGCGTGAAGAAGGTGCTGCTGGCGACGCCCAACGCACTGAACCGTCTTCAGGAGTCCGGGCCGGTTACGGGCGTTCAGACGAAAGAGACCACTCCGAAAGAGCTCGACCGCCTGCTGGGTGCCGATGCCGTGCACCAGGGCGTCGCGCTGGAAGTCGATCCGGTGAGCCGCTTCCGGCTCGACGATCTCAAGCACCCGAAACTCATCGTGGTGCTGGACCAGATTACCGATCCCCACAACGTCGGCGCTATCCTGCGCACCGCCTGTGCGTTCGGGGCCCAGGCGGTGGTGACAACCGCCCGCCATTCTCCGCGCGAAACAGGCGTGATGGCAAAGGCTGCGTCGGGCGCTCTCGATCTGGTGCCGATGGTCGAGGTGCGCAATCTTGGCGATGCGCTGCAAACGCTGAAAGCACGTGGGGTCACAGTGCTCGGCTTCGATTCAGAGGCCCCTGCCCCGCTGCGTCCGCGTGGGGACGGTGGTCCGCTAGCGATTGTGCTCGGCGCCGAAGGCAAGGGGCTGCGGCAACGTACGCGCGAACTCTGCGATGAGATGGTGCGGCTCGATATGCCGGGGCCGATCAAATCACTCAACGTCTCAAATGCGGCGGCCATAGCGCTGTTCGCGGCTACTGCGGGAGGTGCAGAATGAGCCAGTTCGAACCCTTCGCCATGGCCCTACGGCTCTCCGGCGTCACCGTTCCTCAGCAGGAACTGGAGGTCGCACTGAAGCAGCTCACGGTGCGCTACGAGCCGGAAGATGCGGAGGGCAGCTTCTACGCGCAGGTGGATGTGCCGGTTACCAATCCTGTGCGCACCATTCTTGAACTGGCGGATCGCTCGGGGGCCACGATTGCTGCCATGCTGGCAGACCGACGGGTGGGTCGGGCGGTTCTCGATATTGCCTTCGACTACCCCGCGGAGGGAGAGTCGATGTCGGCGCGACTGCCTGCGCATGCTGCCGCGGCGATAGCATCGCAAGGCGTCGACATCGAGCTTTCCGTCTACCTCACGGATGTAGAGGAGGACGAGGAGGACTGACCTCCCTCCCCTGCCTACATCAGGTCGGCGGTGATGAGGTTTCTGCCGAAGACGCTGTTGTCGCGCGGCACCAGGCGCACCACCGAATAGCCTCGTGCCTTCAATTCCGCCAAGAAACTGGGCAGCATATCGACCGTGCGCTGGTGGATGTCGTGGAAAAGAATGATGCCGCTGCCACGGGCCTCCAGGCGCTGCAGAGTGCGAGCCGCCACCTCTCCCGCGCTGTCGCTATAGTAGTCCTTGCTGTCGATGTCGACGTCCAGCACCACAGCACCGCTGTGGGTTAGGCTGGTGCGGAGAAACCCGGTCTGTGACAAATAGGGGAAGCGGAAGAAGGGGGACGCCGCCCGGCCTCCGGACGAGAGCGCCATAGCGACTGCATCCTCGCCGCGGGCGATTTCGTCGATGGCAGCCTGCCGCGTGAGGGTGGACAGGTCCGCATGGCTGTAGGTGTGACTGCCGACTGTGTGACCGTGCGTGGCTACCTTGCGGGCCAGAACCGGGTAGCGCGCCGCAGCTTCGCCGAGCATCAGAAACGTCGCCTTCACCCCGAACCGGTCCAGGGTCGCGAGGATGGATTCCGTCTTGCCTGGACGCGGACCGTCATCGAAGGTCAGCACCACTTCGCCGGGCTGGAGGACGATGTCATCTGCTGAGGAGACGGCGAGGGTGCGACCAGCAAGCGTGTCGTAGTTGAAGGCTGGATGGGTCACGATAGCTGCCGGAACAACATTGGCGGTGCTGAGACTCCGTTCGGCCTGATAGGCGGAAACCAGTTGTGGCTGCGAGCTCGGCGGCTTGGCACACCCAGCGAGCATTACGGCCGTGACGGCCAGCGGCAAGAACAATCCGATACGCGACACTGCTGGCCCCGAAGCAGCTGAAAACAACGGAGCCAGAATTTGCGATTATGGTTAATAAAGCGCTCGCAAGAAGTTAAGCGAAACTTAGCGCCAACTTCTGCTCAGGTATCACGCGCCCGCTCGAGGATGCGCTTGCACTCGAGCAGATCGCGCAGGACGTCAGCGAGCTTTTCCCGTG
>JAEZFJ010000294.1 GCA_023437755.1 Pseudomonadota bacterium | reverse complement strand
TCTCGTGGGCTCGGAGATGTGTTAAGAGACAGGAAAAGGTCCGAAGGTGTTTCACCGTTCGCTGCATGCGCCGCAACAGCCGCCTTGCATTGGAGAGGTTGCGCTGCACCTCGCCGGTGGCGCTGCGTTCCGCGTGCAGGCCTGCGGCGGCCAGGGTGTTGTCGAGCGCGGAAAGCGGCTGGCTGACCTCGTGCACGATGGCGGCGGACATTCGGCCGAGCGCCGCCAGCTTGGCGGCATGTATCAGGTTCTCCTGCGTCGCTCGTAACTCGGCCTCGGCGCGCCGTCGTTCCTCCACCTCCCGTGCCAGAGCCTCCGTCCGCTCCGCCACGCGCCGCTCGAGAGTGGCATGCTGGTCCAGCTTCAGCCGCACAAACTGACGCCGCTGTCGCGCCAGCACCAGTGCGCCCAGAGCAAGGATGGAGAGAAGACCGGCCAGGCCGCTGATCAACATGGCCTCGCGCCGCACAGGCTCCAAGGGCAGGGCGGACAGGAGCTGCCAGCCATCCGGCTCGATTCCGCGCAGTTGCAACAGGTAGGGATCGCCGGACACCTCGATCACCAGCCCCTCACCGTCGCCCTCAGGTCTGCCCGTCAGCGGCTCGGCTGCGGCTATATCGATGCCATCATACCGTCGCTGGGCCTGCAGCAGCGCGACGGTACCGGCATCGAGGTTCGCCATCGGTCGATAGAGCCAGCGCGGGTCGCCGGAAAGGAACACGACGCCGACGCTGTCGGCGATGGCGCTCATCTCCCCCGCCGCGGCCCAGGTGACACTAAGGGGCGACATATCCACCTTCGCCACCACCACGCCCAGGGGGCGGCCGCCATGATCCAACCGGCTGGCCAGGAAATAGCCCGGCTTCCCGGTGGTGACGCCCACCGCATAGAAGCGTCCACTTCCACGCTCCATGGCGTCGATGTAGTAGGGCCGAAACGCATAATTGTGCCCGACAAAGCTGCCCGGCTCCTGCCAATTGCTCGCGGCAATGGTCTCGCCGGCAACATCGAGCACATAAAGCTCATCCGAACCCGAGGCGTCACGAACCGCCTCCAGGTAACGATTGGCCGCGGCGATGGCGTCACCGGATTGCGGCTCGAGCAGCATGTCGGCGATGCGCCGGTCCTGCCCGACCACGTCGGGCAGGTAACGGAAGCGTTCGATTTCGCTCTCAACCGCCCTCAGATTGAGCGTCAACCGGTCGCTGACCTGCCGCTCCAGTTCACCAAGCTGCCGCAGGTAGGCGAGCCAGCCGGTACCGAGGACAACCGCGCACACCAGCACGGTCGCCACTAGGGTCAGCAGGACATGCTGTCGCCGGATCGATCCCCTCACGCCGGACCCCTCCCTCGGGACCTTAGTGTCTTTTGGCCAGAGAAGGTGCGGGAGAACTGCCGCTGTGGCAATGGTGGACCTCGCGCGGCGACAGCGTGTCGGCCAGCAGGCGCAAGACCTCGGCTGGGGCGGTGTCGATGATCGTGCCGCGTGACATGATGATCCTTTGCAGTTGCGGCAGGTCGGCCCATTGGCTGAGCTGATCCGCCACGAGGCCGGTGTCGTCGATGGCGCGTGCCCTGAAGGCGCGCGGGACCTGTGGCCGCCGCCCGGCAAACCCAATCAACGTAAGGACCAGTCGCATCAGTGCGCGCCATGCTCGACAATGCCGATCAGATCGTTGGACCACGACCGCCGCACCGGCCGCGTGGCGCACCATCGGGACAGACTTTCTCTGGTGCCCGCCACATCGGCGAAACGGACGCCTGGATCGTCGAAATCACCCGTTGTATCGTCGACGGCAACAACTTCTTCGACTGCAGAGCGGGCGGCCGGGAGCAACGATCCGCATTCCGGGCTATCGCCGCTTCCAGAAGGGAGCGTCCTGACGGTGTTAACCGTTCGGCACCACCAGAAATGACGGCCTCCCGAGTTGTTCCACCTCAGCGAAACCCGCATCATCGAGAGCGATGGCACTGAAGACGACGAGGTCTCCCCTCGCCAGCCGCGCCACCGACATGCGGTGGGGCAGCGGTCCCGGAGGCATCTCGATCGTGCCGTCCGCCACCCACAGATTGTCGGCCATTGGGCACAGCGCCCCTGCCCCACCGTCACCAGCCCCATGTCCAGTCACTCTGGCCCTCCCCATCGTGACTGGGGCGTTGTCGTGGCGCATGTCCACTGGCAGCAGGACTCACCGCCGCCGTCTCAGCCTTAACGGTTCCTTCGTGCGGATATGCGAGTTTGGCGCGGGGCCGAAAAAGCATGTCGTCAACACGTTGACCGCGCAGTTCTATTATTCGCTGATCAACCCTGGCATCGCTGGGGTGTTGAGCGCTGCTTTCGCGACGCTATGGCTGTTCAGGCCGGGCGAAGGCTATCTTGCACTGCTTGCAGGCTCTTTCCTGTTGTGCGGCTTCGCCTTTGCCGCCAACGACTTCCTGCTGATCCTCCACCGACCGGCCCTGCGCCTCGTGGTGAACGGAGCACTCTTTGGCGCCGTTCTGGGTATCTGCATCAGTGCCCTGGACCGGGTGCGGGCACCCATTCCCATTCTCGGTTACGCAGCGGTCTGCGCTGTGACCGCCACCATCTTCTGCTGGTTCCTCTTTGTTAGCCCGTCGGTGGCGGCGCGGGTGCACGCCATGCATATGGGCATGGCGTGCCTCGCGGCGCTTACAGTGCGGCGACTGCTGCTTGTACGCCCCGCCTCCGCTATAGACCGGGTCTTTGTTGGCCTCGGCGGGTTCACCATTTTGCTGGCGGCCGTCCGCAGCATCGCCGTGCTGGCGAGAGGGCTGGATACCAACCAGGATGCAACCGACCGGGTCTCGCCCTACTGGGCCACTGTGCAGGCGACCACCCCCGCTGTGGCCATTGCCGTGGCCATCGTCTTCATGGTGGCCCTGGGCGCCCGTCTGTTCGGCGAACTGCGGATGCAGGCCGACCGGGACTACCTCACTGGTCTGTTGAACAGGCGGGGATTCGACAAGAGCGTCCTTGATGCTCTCGCAGCAGAACCCCCGCCCGGTGCGGCCGCCCTGCTGGTGGTCGATATCGACGACTTCAAGCGCATCAACGACAATTACGGTCATGTCGTGGGCGACGAGGTCATCACCGCCGTGGGTGGTGTGCTGGAGCGCCACGGCCGCACCGATTTCGTCGCACGCTCAGGCGGCGAGGAATACGCCCTGTTCTACCGGCAGACCAGCCCAGGCGAGCTCCTGGAGATCGCTGACGACATCCGCGTTGGGCTGAAGTCAATGCGCATCCCCTCGCTCCCAAGCAACCACGCCGTTACCGCCAGCATCGGCATACATCTGCGACGACACACAGAGACCCTTCGCGACATGAAGGTTGAGGCCGATCGGGCTCTGTACCGGGTCAAGGCTCGCGGCAAGGACGCAGCAATGATCGCTTCGTGGGGACCGGATGCCGGCAACGGTCGGGCCTCGGTAACAGCAGCCTCGTAGCTGGCACTCTACCAACAGCCGAGCAGCTCAGGTGACGGCTTTGAGCCCAGACGATCTGGTATTGGCTTCGGGGTACACCGCCAAAATATCCTTGAGCGGGGCCCGCAACCTGATCTGTAATCCACCCTGATGATAGTCTATCTCGACATCACCCCTGGTTTCCGCCTCCAGAACCCGTGAGATCAACAGGCTTCCAAACCCTGTCTGTGCTGGAGCGGTGACCTGACCCACCCTCACATGTGATCGCGATCCTCTGGACGCCACCGTCGTGCCCTCAGTAGAACAAATGAAGAACTCATAAGACGGAGTCGACCTGTGCTCACCTACACTACCACCCTCAACAAGCGTGACGTCGACAAG
>JAEZFJ010000258.1 GCA_023437755.1 Pseudomonadota bacterium | reverse complement strand
GGCCAAGGACCGGCCGCTGTTCACCCTGCATGACGGCCCGCCCTACGCCAACGGCAACATCCACATCGGCCACGCGCTCAACAAGACGCTGAAGGACCTCGTCTCCCGCTCGATGCAGATGCTCGGCTACAACTCGGCCTATGTGCCGGGCTGGGACTGTCACGGCCTGCCCATCGAGTGGAAGATCGAGGAATCCTATCGCGCCAAGGGCAAGGACAAGAACGACGTCCCGGTCGTCGAATTCCGCCAGGAATGCCGCGCCTTCGCCTCGCAATGGGTCGACGTCCAGCGCGAGGAATTCAAGCGCCTAGGCGTGCTTGGCGAGTGGGACAACCCCTACCTCACCATGAGCTTCGACGCCGAAGCCCAGATCGCTCGCGAACTGATGAAGGTCGCGACCTCCGGCCAGCTCTATCGCGGCTCGAAGCCCGTGATGTGGTCGGTGGTCGAACGCACCGCCCTCGCCGAAGCCGAGATCGAGTACCAGGACTACGAATCCGACGCGATCTGGGTGAAGTTCCCGGTGACTTCTGGCGGTCCTGCGGGTGCCTCCGTGGTCATCTGGACCACGACGCCGTGGACCATCCCCGCCAACCGAGCCATCTCCTTTTCTACCAAGGTGGAATACGGCGTGTACGAGGTCACGGCTGCGCCGGACGGCAACTGGGCGGCGGTGGGCGACAGGTACATCATTGCCGACAAGCTCGCCGCTGAAGTCTTCGCCAAGGCCAAGGTCGAAACCTACGAGAAGCGTGCCACCGTCACGGCCGGTGAACTCGCAGGCATCACCTGCGCCCACCCCCTCCGCGGCCTCGCGGACGGCTACGCCTTCGACGTCCCGCTGCTCGATGGCGAACACGTCACCGACGACGCCGGTACCGGGTTCGTGCACACCGCGCCGAGCCACGGCCTCGACGACTTCGACGTCTGGATGTCGAGCGGCCGCCAGCTGACCGAGCGCGGGATCGACACCCGCATCCCCTTCACCGTCGACGATGCCGGTTTCTACACCAAGGACGCGCCCGGTTTCGAAGGCGCCCGCGTCATCGACGATTCCGGCAAGAAGGGCGACGCCAACCAGCGCGTCATCACCGCCCTCGCCGAACGTGGGGCCATGGTCGCCCGCGGCCGCCTCAAGCACCAGTATCCGCATTCCTGGCGCTCCAAGAAGCCGGTGATCTACCGTAACACCCCGCAGTGGTTCGTCTACATGGACCGCCCCATCGGCGGCGCCGAGGGCGACACCCTGCGCGCCCGCGCCCTCAGGGCCATCGACGCCACCAAGTTCTACCCCGCCGCCGGGCAGAACCGCCTGCGCTCGATGATCGCGGAGCGCCCTGATTGGGTGCTGTCGCGCCAGCGCGCCTGGGGCGTGCCGATCACCGTGTTCGTGCACAGGGAATCGGGCGAAATCCTCAAGGACGAGTCGGTCAACCACCGCATCGCCCAGAGCTTCGAGGAAGAAGGCGCCGACGCCTGGTACCAGCCCGGCGCCGCCGAGCGCTATCTCGGCGAGGGCTACAACGCCGCCGACTATGAGATGGTCACCGACATCCTCGATGTGTGGTTCGACTCCGGCTCCACCCACGCCTTCGTGCTGCGCAACAAGCAGAAGTGGCCGCACCTGAAATTCCCGGCCTCGATGTATCTCGAAGGCTCGGACCAGCATCGCGGCTGGTTCCACTCCTCGCTGCTCGAATCCGCCGCGACCAACGGCCACGCGCCCTATGACAGCGTCCTCACCCATGGCTTCACCATGGATGGGGAGGGCCGCAAGATGTCGAAGTCGCTGGGCAACGTCGTTGCCCCGCAGGAGATCATCAAGCAGTTCGGCGCCGATATCCTGCGCCTCTGGGTCGCCTCGTCCGACTACGAGGAAGACCTGCGCCTGGGCAAGGAGATCATCCAGACCACCGTCGACAGCTACCGCAAGCTGCGCAACACCCTGCGCTGGCTGCTCGGCAACCTCGCCCACTACCGGTCGGAGGACGAGGTCGGCTTTGACGAGATGCCCGAACTCGAGCGGCTGATGCTGCATCGCCTCGCCGAACTCGACCAGGGCGTCCGTGCCGCCTACGAGGAGTTCGACTACCGCCGCGTCGTCACGCTCCTCACCAACTTCATGAACATCGAGCTGTCGGCGTTCTATTTCGACATCCGCAAGGATGCGCTCTACTGCGATCCGATCTCCGCGGTTCGCCGCCGTGCGTCGCTGACGGTGCTCAACCACCTGTTCGACTGCCTCACCGCCTGGCTTGCGCCCATCCTGGTGTTCACCATGGAAGAGTGCTGGCTCGAGCGTCACCCCGAAGCCGGCTCCTCCGTCCACCTGCGCCTCTTCCCCGATGTTCCGGCCAACTGGCTCGATCCGGAACTGGAAGAGCGCTGGGATCGCATCAAGGCCGTCCGCCGCGTCATCACCGGTGCCCTCGAGATCGAGCGCCGCGAAAAGCGCATCGGCTCCTCGCTGGAAGCAGCGCCGCGCGTCACCATCGCCGATGAGCGGCTCGCTGCCGCCATCCAAGGCGTCGACATGGCCGAAGTGGCGATCCCCTCCGCCATCAGCCTCGAAACCGCTGGCGAACTGCCCATGGGCGCCTTCACTCTGGCGGAAGTCCCCGGCGTCGCGGTCGTCCCGGCTCTGGCTGACGGCAAGCGCTGCGCCCGCTCATGGAAGGTCCTGCCCGAGGTCGGCACCGATCCCGACTTCCCCGACGTCACCCTCCGCGACGCCCAGGCCCTGCGCGAACGGGCTCAAGCGGGGCTGTAG
>JAEZFJ010000190.1 GCA_023437755.1 Pseudomonadota bacterium | reverse complement strand
AGTCGAGGATGCGGCGGCGAAGGCCGTCGAGCCGACGACGATCCATGCCGGAGGCCGCGTAGTATTCATCGAGCAGCGCCTCGAGATCCCTGAGGGGGCCGTAGGTCTCGGCCCGGGTGAGCGGCGGCACGAGGTGGTCGATGATGACCGCGCCGCTGCGGCGCTTGGCCTGGGTGCCCTCGCCCGGATCGTTGACGATGAAAGGGTAGAGGTGCGGCAGTTGCCCCCACAGCGCATCGGGCCAGCTGATGTCGTCCAGCGCCACCGCCTTGCCGGGCAGCCATTCGAGTGTGCCGTGCTTGCCGTTGTGGATCAGGGCATGAGCGCCGAACTCGTGCCTGAGCCAGAGATAGGCGGCGACGTAGGCGTGAGGCGGTGGGCGGAGAGGGTCGTGGTAGCTCGTGGCATCGTCCTCGCCATGGGTGCGGCCGGGCTGGAGCAGGACGACGACGTTGCCGAAGCGGTGCACCGGCAGGTGAAGGGCCTCGCCCCGAAGGAACGGGTCGGCAGCGGGATCGCCCCAGGCATCGGCGATGGATTGCCGAAGGGGCTCCGGCAGGCTGGCGAGGAGTTCGCGATAACGCTCGAGCGGAAGCGCGGCTTCGGAACGGCCGCGTTGCGGATTGGCATTGGTCGGGCCGGACTGGAGGCGTGCGATGAGGTCGGCGGCGGTGGGGGGAAGCTCCGGCGCGCAGTACCCCGCCTCCTCCAGTTCCCGCAGCATGCGCACGGTCGACTCCGGGGCGTCGTAGCCGACGCCGTTGGCGATGCGGCCGTCGCGGAGGGGGTAGTTGGAGAGAATGAAGGCGATCCTGCGGTCGGAGCGGGGGGTGTGGCGCAGGCGGGTCCAGTTGCCCGCCAGGCTGACGGCGCGGCGAATGCCGGAAGGTTCGGGAGCGTAGGCGGTCAGCGGGCACTGAGTGCGTTCGTGCCAGACGGCGTCGGCCTTGTGGCCGACGATGATGCCGCCGATGCGGCCGTCGAGCTCGGGCATCACCACGGTCATGGCCAGGTCCTTGGCAGATACACCCTGCGGGTCGCGGTGCCATTCGGCGGCGGAGCGGCCGGACTGGATCAGCTGGATGACGGGTGCGTCGGTGCCGCAGAAGGGGTTCTGCTTCTCATCGAGCCCGTCGAGGCCGATGGCGAAGGCGGTGAGATTAAGGATAGCCGAGGGCGGGAACGCTGCCAGCGCGTTCTGGACGAAGCGGACGCAGGCGCCTTCCTTGAGCGAGGAGACGAGCAGTGGCACTGGCGCAAGGCCGTGCTGCTCCAGTTCGGTGATCAGGGCTGCCACCACGCCGGTGCCGGCGCCTTCGAGGGCGGCTCGGTAGAAAAGGATGGGGATGTTCGGGCGATCAGCAGTATGCAGCGAACGCAGCCCAGCCGCGTCGGTGATCCCGGTGGAGGGATGCCAGAGGCCGAAGCGGGGGAAGGGCTGAGGGGCCAGATCGGCGAGGCGGGGTTCTGCGGCTGGCGCCGGCGTAGCAAGAGCCGCGAACGCGTCCAGAATGACGTCGGCGTTTTCGGGCCCGCCGGCGACGAACAGGCCGTGAAGCCTGTGCCAGTCGTCGGGGTGGACCGTGGAGCGGTCCCGCAGGATCGGGTCGGGGTTGGCGTCCCCGGGGAGCAGGACCAGCGGGATGCGCCTGTTGGCGCAGAGGGCGGTGAGTTCATCGACTCCGTACTGGAAATACGCAACGCCGCCGATCAGCCGGAGCACGACGAGGCGGGCGTGCTGCACGGTGTTCTCAAGCCAGAGGTCGACCGACAGATTGTTGGCGAGGCGCAGCGTATTGGCAAGACGAAGCCCGGTTTCGCCCGCGCGGTCGGCGGCAGACGCGAGCATTGCCAATTCGCTGTCCGCGGACGAAGCGAAGATGTAGTCGCCCGGAGACTGGGCGAGGTCGATCGCCTCGCCCTCCTGCTGGATCGCACCGGCCTGGGCGGAGAGAAGGTGCATCAGCCCGCCCTAGCTCAGGCCGCGACCGGCTCTGCCCGGCGCAGGCTTGCAGTGATCGCGGCATGGTCGAGGGGGGACTCCCCAATCACCACGAGGCTGGTTTCACGCGTCTCGTCGGCACGCCAGGGCCGGTCGAAATAGGCGGTGACGCGCGGGCCCACCGCCTGAATAGCCAAGCGGGCGGCCGCACCGGGTATGGCAGCGAAGCCCTTGAGGCGCAGGATGTCGTGCCCGCGGATGGTGTCCTCGATGGTGGCAAGGAGGTGATCCTTGCCCTGCACCGCCGGCAGGGTCAGGGCGAAGCTGTCGAAGTCATCGTGCTCGTGGGTCTCGCCGCCATGCTCCAGCTCGTGGTGGCTCGGGCGGTTGGCGATGTCCTCTTCCGAGCCGATGCCCATGCCGAGCAGCGCGCCGATATCGACATGGCCATTGCGGGCATGGATGACACCGACGCCCGGGCGCAGCTCGGCCCGGATATTGGCTTCGACGGTCTCGAGCGTCTCGGGGTCGACAAGGTCGGTCTTGTTGAGAATGACCAGATCGGCTGCGGAGAGCTGGTCCTCGAACAATTCGCCCAGCGGGGTTTCATGGTCGAGCATCTCGTCGGCTCGGCGCTGGCGGTCGACCGCGGCCTCGTCGGCAGCAAAGCGGCCTCGGCAAGAGCCGCGGCCTGGG
>JAEZFJ010000061.1 GCA_023437755.1 Pseudomonadota bacterium | reverse complement strand
CCCTGTTTGGGCAGCCAGTTGTCGAGCAGGCGCACGCCTGCGGAGGCCACCAGCGTCATGATCAGATACAGCGCGCCCACCATCGAGAGCGGCACGAGATAGTTGAAGGTACGGTCTCCGACGATCTTGGCGACGTTGAGCATTTCCAGCACCGTGACGACGGAGAGGACGGGGACGTCCTTCATGATCGAGACCAGATAGTTGCCCATCGCCGGCACGATGCGCGGCACGGCCTGCGGCACCACGATATGGGTGAAGGCGCGGGACGGTGAGAGATTGAGCGCTCGCGCCGCCTCGCGCTGGTCGCGTCCCACCGCTTCCAGCCCGGCCCGGTACACTTCGGAGGTGTAGGCGCTATACTGGATGCCGAGCGCCAGTGCCCCGGTCATGAACGCGGGCAGCAGGATGCCATATTCGGGCAGCACGTAGTAGAGAAAGAACAGCTGCACCAGGAGCGGCGTGTCGCGGATGAACTCGGTCACGATCGTTGCCGGCCACGAGATGATCCGCGCCGGGGCCGCCTTGAGGACAGCCCAGAACAGGCCGAGCACCAGAGCGACTAGGAAGCCGAGAACAGTGGCCTGGATCGTCACCACCATGCCGGTCAACAGGATCGGCAGGATGGAAATGGCGAAGGCGAGGGGACTGGAGAGGTCCCATTCATATCCGAAAAGCATGGGTCAGCTCCTCACCGTGCGCCAGCGGCCGACATAAGCTTCGAGAGCACGCATGAGGGCGGTAAGCACGAGCGCCATGCCGAAATAGGTCAGCAGCAGCATCGAGTAGATGGTGGTGCTGTCCTGGGTGAAATTGCGGATCTGCTCGGCGCGGAAGGTGAGATCGCCGAGGCTGATCAGTGACACCAGGGCAGTGTCCTTGAGGTTCTGCACGGCCAGATTGCCGAAGGACGGCATCATTTCGGGCACGGCCTGCGGAATGGTGATGTTCCACAGAGCCTGGCGCGGCGTGAAGTTCAGCGCACGCGCGGCCTCGTACTGGTCCTTGTGCACGGCCTGAACGGCGCCGCGCACCACTTCGGCGCCGTATGCACCGATGTTGAGGCCGAGAGCGAGAACGCCGGCGAGTACCGGCGGCAGGCGCAGGTCGAGCCCGATCGCCATGCCTGCGATGGGCAGCGCGAAATACAGCCAGAACAGCTGCACCAGCAGCGATGTCCCCCGGAAGACTTCGATATAGGCAACCGAGACGGACTTGATGGCAAGGTTTGAGGAGAGTTTGCCGAGGCCGAAGGCGAAGGCGAGGATCGCACCCAGAACGGTCGAATAGGCGGTCAACTGTATGGTGACCCAGGCCCCCTCCATCAGGGCCGGGAGATAGTCAGTCCAATGCATGACAATGTCTCTCGCAACGGTTGGAACGCACTTTGGGCGGACGCCGGAGCGCCCGCCCAAATCCGCGCCTTGAAGGACCGATTACTCTGCGGCGCAGAGCTCTTCGGTGGTGCGGGCGGCCGAACCGTCGATATCGGCCTGGGTGAAGCCGTAGCTCGACAGCGTCTCGCTCCACCCCTCGGTCTGCTTGTAGTCAGCCAGCGCCTGGTTGACTGCATCGCGCAGTTCTTCGTTGCCGCTGGCGAAGGTGAAGCCACCCCAGCTGCGCACTTCCTCGCCATCGATCACCGGGTCGGTGAAGTCCCCGGCAACCTCCACACCGTCGTTCTGGTCGGCGAGGCCGCTCGCCGTGAGGCTGGTTGCCGCGTAAGCGTCGGCACGGCCGGTCGAGACGGTGGAGATCGCATCCGCATTGGCGGCGATGGTCACGAGATTGCCCTCGGGTACCCCCAGTTTCTGCATCATTTCCAGCTGATCGGCGCCGGCCATGATGGCGACCTTGAGGTCGGTGTTGTCGGTGAAGTCCGAATAGGCGTGGATGTCCTTGGGGTTGCCTGCTGCCACGAGCAGGCCCTCGCCGTAAGAGGTGTTCGGCTCCGAGAAGAGCACCTGCTGGCAGCGGTCGGGCAGAATGGCCATTTCAGCGGCGACCATGTCGAAGCGATCGGCACGCAGGCCCGGGATCAGGGACGAGAAGTTGGTGGTGACCCACTCGATGTTCTCGACACCCAGCTCCTCCATGATGGCCTTGGCCACATCGGGGCCAGCGCCCATGGCCTCGCCGTTAGGGTCGACATAGCCGTAAGGGATCTCGTTGGCGACGGCGATGCGGATCGAGCCCGATTCCTGGATCTCGGCCAGGGTGGCGGCGGTGACGGCGGTGGATGCAAGCGCTGCCGTAGTGATGGCGGCCAAGGCTGCAACTGCGGTCTTTCGGATAGTCATGTGTGTACTCCTGAATAGTCTTCTTCGGGCGGTGAAACCGGCTGGAGCCCATCCAGTCAGCCGGGAAAGGGGGACGCGCAGTCTGGTGGAGCGTGCGGCGTCAAGGATGCTTCGTCGGGACGTGGCCATCGGCCTTGCCGCGTCTGGCGGCTATGGCGATCCTGGCGGAGATGTGCGGGTGTCGATGTCGGCAGAAGCGACATCAGACGAGTTTGCCGCCTTCGATCGCGATCGGGCCCTGCGGTTCGCGTGAACTCAGGAAGGCCGGACGCGGGGTCTTGGCGGCGAAAGGCGCGACGACCCGGTTGGACCAGGCATTGTAGACGAAGAAGGCATTCGACCGCGGGAAGGGTGTGATGTTCCCGTTCGAGCCGTGCAGCGTGTTGCAGTCGAACAGGATCACCGTACCGGCCCTGCCGGCGGCGTAGTCGATGCCGAACTTCTCTGCCATGCGGGTCAGGCTGTCGTGCGAGGGCACGCCGATTTCCTGCTTCTTGAGCGAGGTCTTGTGGTTGTCGTCCGGCGTTGCGCCAGCACAGGCCACGAAGGTCTTGTGCGAGCCGGGCATCAGCATCAGCGGCCCGTTGAGCGCGTCGTTGTCCGTCAGCAGGACCGAGGCCGAAATGGCCCGCATGCGCGGCATGCCGTCCTCGGCGTGCCAGGTCTCGAAATCGGAGTGCCAGTAGAACTCCTTGCCGGTGAAGCCCGGCTTGTAGTTCAGGCGCGACTGGTGGAGATAGACCTCGTCGTTGAGCAGGTAGCTGACCCGCCCGGCAACGCGCTTGTCGCGCGCCAGGCGATCAAACAGGGCACTCTGCTCGTCGAGGCGGAACACCGTCCGCACCTCGTCCGAGCCCGGCTCGGTGATGACGTTCTCCGCAGCGAGCCGGGTTTCGCCCGATCGCATGCGCGCCGACTCTGCCTGCAGTGCGGCCACTTCAGCTGCCGAGAACACACCCTTCAGGATCAGAAACCCGTCCTTGTCGAACTGGTGTGTTTCTGCCCGCGTCAGCGGAGCTTCGGGGGTCCATTTGCCCCACACTGCTGGGTCTCTGCGCTCCTGCCACTGCTCTTCTGGCAGGCGGGTGGGGTAGTCATCCTGGCTGGAAATATCGACTGCGGATTCTGTCATGGCTTTTCCGTCTTTTCTGTCTGCTGCGAGAGACGCTGAGCGTCTTCGAAGATCGGGCGCAGGCGGCGCCGGTAAATAGGTGGGGTCAGTCAGGGTCGGCGAGTTCGGGGATCATCCGCCGGTCGAATGGACCGATGCTGACGTCATATTCAGTGTGCCCGCCTGGATGCCGGCGGCCGTCCAACTGCTCGATCTGCCGCATCTGCGCCTTGAGTTGCCGCGCCATCGAGGTGAACAGGCCCCATGCCGGCTCATCGTCGTCACGGATGGTGCACTGCAGGGTGGTCACCCCGTGACAAACCGGGCGCGACAGCACATCCGCAACAAGCCGGCTGCCGAGGTGGTGGTCGTCCGATGCGTCATCGCTGACGCAAACCTGCCAGACGAACAGGGTGTCCGTTTGCTCCGGCAGGATATGGCCGGTGGCCCAACCGACGACGTTTTCACCCCGCTCGGCGACCGCACTGGTGCAGGCAAAGTAGGTCGCCTGCAGCCGGATGGAGCGGGGCGAATGCTCGTCGAGCAGCGGCATGGACCTGGTCAGGGACCAGATCCGATCGCTGTCGGCCGCACAGGGGCTGCGAATGGTCGCAGGACGTGTAACCGCAGCATGCCGACGCAATGCGCCAGCATCATGCATCACTGAGGTGCCAAAAATCATCCGGCACATAGTTAGCCTTGCGAAACTAAATATCAAGGCAAAATCTGCCTGAGTTTCGCCGCATTGAGTGCAGGGAAAGCGCTAAAGCCCCTGCTGACATGGGTCTTTCGGACGGTGTGCGTGCGCAGAAAAATGTTGTGCACAGCATGGAGGGTCGATGCGCGGGCGTAACATCCTTAGCCAGAATGAATCAAATCCGCGGTCGGACATGATCTTTGTTGGGTTCCGCCGGGCGTCGCGCTAGAAGAGATCGGATTGTCGCCAGAGTAGTGCCGTGGAAGACCGAACCAAGTTGGCCTTGACCGCGATGCGCAAGATCCTGCGCACGACGGAGCTGAACTCCAAGCAGTTGATGCGTGAAACCGGACTGACGCCGTCCCAGCTGGTTTTCATGCAGTTGCTGGATGCTGAGGGGGAACGGACGGCGGGGTATGTCGCCAGCCGGATGGGGATCACCCAGGCGACCACCACAGCGCTGCTGCAGAAGCTGGAAACAGCTGGGATGATCCAGCGCCGGCGTGGAGACAAGGACCGTCGCCAAGTGCTGCTGTCGCTGACGGAGGCTGGCGGCAAGGTGCTCGCCGCCGCTCCGGACGGCGTTCACGCCCAGTTCCTTGCGCAGTTCTCTGCCCTCAAGGACTGGGAGCAGCAGATGCTGGTTGCTGCGCTCGAGCGGGTTGCCGACATGCTCGACAACAGCCACGAGGATGCGGCGGCCGTCTTTGACCACGTGGTGGAACTCTCGAGCGA
>JAEZFJ010000431.1 GCA_023437755.1 Pseudomonadota bacterium | reverse complement strand
CCGGGCGCGCCGACGGTGTCGGCATCGAACTGCATGAACTGGCGGAAGCGGCCGGGGCCGGGCTTCTCGTTGCGGAACACATAGCCCTGCCGATAGGAGCGGTAGGGCTTGGGCAGTGTCTCGTAGTGCTCGGCGAAGTAGCGGGCGAGCGGCGCCGTCAGGTCGTAGCGCAGGCTCAGCCACTGCTCATCATCGTCCTGCAGCGAGAATACGCCGGCATTGGGCCGGTCGGTATCGGGCAGGAACTTGCCGAGGGTTTCGGTGAACTCGAACAGCGGGGTTTCGACCGGGTCGAACCCATAGCGATGGTAGACCTGCTTGATCTTGTCGATCATGGCGCCCACGGCGGCGATCTCGCCGGCGTCGCGGTCCTCGAAGCCGCGCGGCAGGCGCGGCACGATGAGCTTGGTCTTGTCGGTCATCATTGGTCCTGGAAAGTCGCGCCGTTCCTAGCGGATCGGGGGGCGAGCGGCAACAGGGTGGAAGGGAGGCCGGCGAACCGGCCTCCCCTGCCCTACATGCCGGGCCTCCTGAGGGGGGCAGGTATGGCGATGCCGTGGTGGATGTGGGTCCAGTGGGCCGCTTCTGCCGCCGGCGGCAGGCCGAGATCGGCCCTGAGACAGGCGGGGATGTGATCCGGCAGCCGCGGCCGGTTCCACCAGGCAGCCACCGCCGCCGTCAGCACGGGCACGAGACCGCGCTGGTGCACGGCATCGGCGATGGAGAATTCGAGGCGCAGCACCACGCTGCGCGCACTGATCGCGTCGTAGGTCATTGTTGTGCCGGTGGCCATGACGCGCACCGGTCCCTGGTTCAGAGATGGAAACAGAACCGCAGACGGAGTCGTGGCGCGACCCGGTTTCGGTTCAGGTGGTTGCAGTCAGGAAGCGTCCGGAAGAAGCGCCGCCGAAGGTGACACGTCGGGTGTCAGGCTCGGTGGCAATTGCCTTTGAATGGACCCTGATGGAGTACGCAGAGCTTAGTCATGTAGCGCCTCCCTTGGGTGGGCAGTTTCGGACGAGGGCTTCGTAGCTCACGAAGCCGTGAGCCGCAAGCAGTAAATGGACAGATTGTCGCAGCGCCCGCAGCCCGTGGCGAAATTGCCACAGCTACCCCGGACGGATCAGCTCTTGCCGCTGGGCCTCGACCTCGCCGCGGCAGAAGCAGCCTTCCACGTGGTCGTTGACGAGACCCATGGCCTGCATGAAGGCGTAGCAGGTGGTGGGGCCGACAAAGGCGAAGCCGCGCTTGCGCAGATCCTTGCTGAGCGCACGAGACGCATCGGTCTGGGCCAGGGCGCGGATCGCCTGCCAGCTCAGATCGTCCGGACGCTGCTCCGGTTTCGGCTCGAAGCGCCAGACATAGGCGGCAAAGGAGCCGAACTCCTGCTGCACCTCCAGCGTGCGCGCGGCATTGTTGATGGTGGCGGCGATCTTGCCGCGGTGGCGGATGATGCCGGGGTCGGTGAGGAGGCGCTCGATATCGTCCTCATCCATGCGCGCGACGCGCTCGACTGCGAAGCCGTGGAAGACCTCACGGAAGCGTTCGCGCTTTCTGAGGATGGTGATCCAGCTCAGGCCGGACTGGAAGCCTTCGAGGCAGATCTTCTCGAACAGCCGCGTGTCGTCCACTACGGGACGGCCCCACTCGTGATCGTGGTAGTGCCGGTAGAGCGCGTCGTCGCCGGCCCAGGGGCAGCGTGGCAGCGAATCGTGCTGATTTGTCATGCAGATCTCCCGGACGCGGACTCGACGGTAACGGAACGCAGCCAAATCTGCGCAGAAACTCGTCAGATCGTGTCAGCAGCGGGCGCGGTTTCACCACCCGCTAACCACATCGATTCACGGCGTGTTGGTCGCCGCCGAGCATAGTACCGCCGATCCAATGTGGAGCGGAACGATGCTTGGGCTGGTCGGACGGTTGGTACTCGCGGCTGTGCTGGTGGTGGGGACCATTGCCCCCGCATGGGCGCAACAGTGGCGTTTCGCCCCCCCTCCGGGAGTGACGATCACCCATGGCGCGCCGCGTAACGCTTTGATGCTGAAGGCGAATACGCAGGTTCATCCGGTCTATCTGCGCCAGGTGGTGCAGTATCCGACCAGCGAGCGCAGCGGCACAATCGTGGTCGATACACGCGCGCACTTTCTGTATTTCGTCCTCGGTGACGGCCGCGCGCTGCGCTACGGCATTGGCGTTGCCCGCGAAGGCTTCGAGTGGCGCGGCACACATCGGGTGACCCGCAAAGCGGAGTGGCCAGGCTGGACCCCGCCCGCGGAAATGCGCCGCCGCCAGCCCGACCTGCCGTCGCACATCCCCGGCGGGATCAACAATCCTCTTGGTGCCAGAGCACTTTACCTGGGATCGACGCTGTACCGTATCCACGGCACCAACGAGCCATGGAGCATCGGCCAGAACGTGTCTTCGGGCTGCATTCGCATGACAAACGAAGATGTGGTGGACCTTTACGATCGGGTCCAACTTAACACCAAGGTGGTCGTTATTTCCTAACGAGTCTTCGCCACACTGCCCCGGTGCCCGCCTGACGGGCACTAGGTGTTGCGGTGGGGCCCATGCGACTTCCCTCCAGTCTGATCCGGCGTTTCGTCCAGGACGAGCGCGGCGTGTTTGCAGTGATCTTCGGGTTGATGGCCATCGTGCTGGTGGCCGTTGGCGGAGCCGTGGTCGACTATGTGTCGCTGGAACAGGCGCGCAACCGCGCACAGATCGCGCTGGACGCTGCAGCCCTGGCGCTGCAGCCGCAGATAAACCGACCCAGCGCAACGCCCGAATGGATCCGCGGACAAGCCCAGGCGCTGGTGAATGAGCAGATCGGCAACGACAGCCGTATCTCGCTGACCATCAATCCACCGGTGATCGACCGGGAGAACGGCCGGCTGGGGCTGAGCGGCAGGTTCGACATGCCGACCTATTTCGTCCAGCTCGTCGGCGTCCGGCAACTGGGCGCGGGCTTCGCCTCGGAGGTGGTGCGGGGGGCGGTGGACGTCGAAGTCTCGGTGGCCCTCGACGTCACCGGCTCGATGCGCGGGCAGCCGCTGCTCGATCTGCAGGCCGCCGTGCGGGAACTGGTAGATGCGGTGGTGCAGGACACACAGACGCCGAACTACACCAAGATGGCGCTGGTGCCCTATTCGCAGGCGGTCAACGCCGGCAACCACGCCACCGCCCTGCGTGGCCCTATCCGCGGACCGAGGAGCATCAGCGGCATCAGTTGGATGGCGAACAACACCATCCGTGACATCTCGAGCATTTCCCGCTCCAGCCCAGCGACTGTGGAAACGTCAGCGGACCACGGCTTTGCCAACGGAGACTGGGTTTTTGTCTGGGGCGTGACCGGCATGTCCCAGATCAACAACCGAGCCTACCAAGTCACGAACCGTACCAACCGCAGCTTCCAGTTGCTGGGCGTGAACAGCAGCAACTACAGCTGGTATTTCTGGGGCGGGAAGGTCCGCAAGTGCAACCATGCCGACTGCAATGTGGTGATAACCTCCAACACTCACGGCTACGCGGCGGGGCAGTACCTGCACATTACAGAAACCTCCATAAGCGAACTCAACAACCAGACGCTGCTTGTGGCCAGTGCCAATACCAACACCGTGACCTTGTCAGAGATACCCTCTCCGGGGACCGGTAGCACCAGCACCTCGAGCGGTGGCAAACTGCACTGCACCTGGCAAACAGCCACAGAGGGCTGCAGCTATTATCGTTTTCCTGCCACCTCGGGAGGCTGGACCACGCA
>JAEZFJ010000243.1 GCA_023437755.1 Pseudomonadota bacterium | reverse complement strand
CCCTTACGGTGTCCATCAGTGCCTCCTCACAACGGCATAGAGCACATCAGGCCAGTCGCCGGTCCCGTTGATGACGTCCAGCAGCGGCAGCACCGCAGTGGCGGTTTGCCCATCCGCCGAGGCCTCCATGTTGGTGTCGACAATCGCCCCACCGGAGAAGTTGACCGTCAGCTTTCGCCCTGAAAAGAACGCCTCCAGCATACGCCGTCCATCCTCGTCGGTTTCACCCGCGCCAATCGCGTCCCGCACCTCGAGCGCCAGCTCGATCCTGACGAGCCCATCTTCCTCGGATGTGAAGCGGACGGGTTGGCCGGCACGGTTCAACTGCCGCAGCGTGCCCTCCACGGCGATGGTGCAAATAGCGCTGCCATCCCGCTTTTCGGTGAGCTCGCCCTCCATGCAGAACCGCTCTGGATGCTTCGCCCCATCGTCGCTGTCGCGGCCCGCTTCAGCATCCAGCATGCCGTAAAAATCCGCGTTCATGGCTTGCGTCACCACCATGCGGGCTGTTTCCGACCCGGCCAGTTCCACCTCGACAGCTGCGTCGACACAGCCGGCTAGTGTGCCGGCCAGCATCAGTGTCGCGGCGAGCTTGCCGGGCGAAACAAGGGTCATCCGTTGATTGTCTCCGGCCTTACTTGGCCCGGAACTTATTGGCTGGCCGTTGCGCCTGCAACCCGGCTAACCCGCCAACTGCGGCAGCACCTTTGCCCCGAACGCCTCGATGAACTGGCGTTGGTTGGTGCCGACGTTGTGGACATAGACAGCGTCGACACCGAGCTCGCGATAGCCGGCCAGGCTCTCGGCATGCCAGCCGGGCTCCGCCGACACCGCCACCGACTGATGAATCCGGTCGGGACTGATCAGTGCGCCCACCGTGTCGAAATCTTTCGGGCGCCGCAGGTCCCAGTTCACCTCGCCACCGGCTACCGCGCCCGACCACTGGTCGAGCGCCTGTTCCATCGCCTCCTCGGCAGTTGGCGCCCAGCTCAAGGCATGCTGCACATAGACCGGCTTGCCCTCGCCACCTGCCTCGCGGAAGGCTTCGATGGCCTTGCGCGACGCCTCGGGTTCGCTGCCGGTGGTGAGCAGCCCGTCGGCCCATTGAGCCACCATTCGCGCCGTTTCCTCCGTCACTGCCGCGCCAAAGATCGGCGGCGGCGTCTCGGGCCGCGAATAGAGCTTGGCTTCGACCACGGTTACCCGGCCGCGATGCGTCACAGTCTCGCCGGTCAGCAACTGCTTGATCACCGCCGCGCACTCGCCGAGCCGGGCATTGCGCTCCGCCTTCTCGGGCCAGGGCAGCCCCGTCATCGCCTCGTTGATCGCCTGCCCGCTGCCGATTGCCAGCCAGAAACGGTCAGGAAACATCTCCGCCAGCGTTGCTGCGCCCTGCGCAATCACCGCCGGATGGTATCGGTACCCAGGCGCGCAGATCGAGCCGAACGGCACCGTGGTTACAGCCATCGAGGCGCCCAGCCAGCTCCAGGCAAAGCCCGATTGCCCCTGCCGCTCGCTCCACGGATGGAAGTGGTCCGACGACTTGACCGAGGCAAAGCCCGCCTCCTCCGCAGCCTGGGCGCAGGCCATAAGAAGGCTCGGGGCAAACTGCTCGTGCGATGCGTGGTAGCCGATCAACATGGGGTCACCGCCAGTCTTCAAGGAGGTCCGGAATTGTCGTGGTCGCCAGGTGGCTGCCAAACCTGCTTCCGTAGATCGACAGCATGGCCGAGTGGCAGCTTTCCGCCGAGCTACTGAGTCCGTCGGTCGGCAACAGGATGTGATAGCCGAGGTCGATCGCCCCCATCACCGTTGCCAGTACGCACACATCCGTTTCTCCGCCGGTGATGATCAGCGTGTCGACCCCCCGCGCCCGCAGGTGCTGATGGAGTTCGCCCGACCACCACGGGGACAGCACCGGCTTGTCCAGCGTCCGGGCGCTTGCGGAAAACCTTTGCAGCGTTGGTGTCAGCTCCAGCAGTTCCGCCGGCACGCGGTCACCGGCCATCTGCGGCCAGGCTGCATAGTAGTTGAGCCAGGCGCCGCGTACCGTCTCTGGCGGCGGCGGAATGAAGCGCGTAAACACCGTCGCCTCGGGGTCGCGTTCCACCAGCGCCTCGATTCCAGGGAGGGTTGCCGCCATGGTTTCGATGTGCCACGGCGTCGCCTCGACGAACATGCGCTGCATGTCGACGCAAAGATGCACGCGGTTGCTGGGCATGGGGGGAGGGGCTCCTGACGCTGTTGCGGCAGCAATGCGCGCGCCGCTCCGCTTGTTCCCCGCAGGCACGTCGTCGAGGAGGCAACGCGCGTTCTCCCGTCAGAGGAGTGCGTCCGGATGGCAGATCTTCCGCCGATTGACGCTGCCCAACATGCGCTGGGGCGCCGTCGCCGTGGTCTCGGGCAAGCTCCGCGGCCAGACTACCACCGTGCCGCTGTAGGTCGAGATGCTCCACAAGGCAACCACTGACGGAAACTGGACCCATGGACGTTCGCGTTGATCATGTGCGCAAGGAGTTCGACCGCTTCCCGGCGCTCCACGACGTTTCGCTCGACATCCACTCGGGCGAACTGATCGCGCTTCTTGGCCCTTCCGGTTCCGGCAAGACCACGCTGCTGCGCCTGATCGCCGGTCTCGAGCAACCCACCGATGGCCGCATCTTCTTCGGTGAAGAGGACGCGTCCTCCAAGTCGGTGCAGGAGCGCCAGATCGGCTTCGTGTTCCAGCACTACGCGCTGTTCCGGCACATGACCGTGCTCGACAATGTCGGCTTCGGCCTCAAGGTGCGTCCGCGTGCAAATCGTCCACCTGCCGGAGAAATCCGCCGCCGCGCGCGTGAACTGCTCGATCTGGTCCAGCTTGCCGGTCTCGAGAAGCGCTACCCCGCGCAACTGTCCGGCGGTCAGCGCCAGCGGGTCGCACTTGCACGCGCCCTTGCCATCGAGCCTCGCGTCCTGTTGCTCGACGAACCCTTCGGCGCTCTTGATGCCCAGGTCCGCCGTGAGCTGCGCCGCTGGCTGCGCGAGATACACGAGCGCACCGGTCACACCACCGTATTCGTCACCCACGATCAGGAAGAGGCGCTGGAACTGGCGGACCGGGTCTGTGTCATGAGCCAGGGCCGGATCGAACAGGTGGGCACGCCCGAAGATGTCTATGACCGGCCCGGCTCGCCCTTCGTCTTCGGCTTCATCGGCGAGTCGAGCCAGGTGCCGGTAACCTCGGTGAATGGTGAACTGCACACCGGGGGCAAGTCGATCGGACTACCGGCGGTGGGCGGAGAAGGCGCCGGGCGCCTCTTCTTCCGCCCGCACGATGTGGAACTGACTGACGCAGAGGCTGCCTTGAAGGGCCGCGTCGTGACCAGCCGCCGAGTGGGCGCCACGCGGCGGGTCGAGGTGGAACTCGCCAGCACCCAGCAGCGCGTGGAAGTCGACCTGCCCTTCGGCAATTCTGCCGTCGAGCGGACCGAACTCAGCTTTCGCCCTCGCCGCTGGCGCGTTTTCCCAGCCTAGGCGGGAAGAGAGCTCAGTCGTCGTTGGTGGCGTTCAGCTCTTGCGGCCGCTTGCCTTCCTCGACCG
>JAEZFJ010000189.1 GCA_023437755.1 Pseudomonadota bacterium | reverse complement strand
GGAGGGGTCAGTCAGGATCTCCTGGTAGCCGGTCATGGCGGTGTTGAAGCACACTTCGCCGGCTGCATGACCGACAGCGCCAATTCCGCGGCCCTCGAGGCGGGTCCCGTCCGACAGGATCAGAAGTGCTGTCGCGGGGGATTGCTGCCAGCCGGTGACGGTGGGCCTCCAGGTTAGGGTCGCGCAATGCGCAGGAAAGCTCGTGCCTGTCCTGAAACGCGCCCGGGTCGATGTGGTTGAGGCCTCCTCTTAAGAGGCTCGGCGAAGCCGCGCAAGTGGCGCGACCGGCGTTTCATGCCTATATGGTGCCCGCTCACGACATGGCAAGGAGGTCGAAAGGCAATGCGCGACCAGATCAGCGAAGGGCTCAAGCAGGCGCTCAAGGCCCGTGACCAGCGGCGCACGGCAACACTGCGGGCCATCAACGCAGCCATCAAGGACAAGGACATCGCCATCCGCCAGGAGAATCGCGGGCCGGCGACGAACGAGGAGATTCTCGCCATCGTTCAGAAGATGGTGAAGCAGCGCGAGGAGAGCTTCGCGATCTATGCCCAGGCAGGTCGCGCGGACCTTGCAACGGTCGAGAAGGAAGAGATCGACATCCTCAACGAGTTCCTGCCGCGGGGACTCAGCGACGAGGAAGTGGACGCCGCCATCCGCGCGGCCATCGCCACGACCGGCGCGGAGGGCCCCAAGGACATGGGCAAGGTAATCGCGCAGCTCAAAACCGAGTATCCGGGCCGGATCGACTTCGGCAAGGCGAGCGGCAAGGTGCGGGCGGCGTTGGCGGCGGCCAGCGCCTAGGCCACGAGGCGCAAGGCGGCGGCGCGGATCTGGTTCCGGCCGCCCTGCTTGGCCGAATAAAGGGCGGCGTCGGCACGGCTCAGCGCTGAGGAGAAACTCTCGGCCGGGCCGTTGATGGCGACGCCGACGCTGACAGTGGCGGCGCTGGTACCGTTGCCGATCGGAATGGCGGCCAGTTCGAAGGCTCGACGGACCTGCTCGGCGGCGTCGGCTGCCTCCTCGCGGTCCCTGCCGGCGAGGACCGCGCAGAACTCCTCACCGCCCAGTCGGGCGACCGCGTCGGCGGGACGGAGATCAGCGCACAGGATCTGCGCGAAGTGCTGGAGCACCCGGTCGCCGGCGGCATGGCCGCGGTGGTCGTTGATCTGCTTGAAGTGGTCGAGATCAAACATCAACACGGCGGTGCCGGCGGGCAGCACGGCGTTGTCGAAACGATCGAACAGAGCGCGGCGGTTGAGCACGCCGGTCAGAGAATCGGTGTTGGCTTCTTCGCGATGGCGCCGGGCCATGCGGGAGTGATTGAGGGTCAGCGACAACGATCCCACGCCGGTCAGCCCGACAATGGCCATGAGGGAGTTGAACTCCTCGGCCCAGTTGGTGGGAGGCGCGGTGAGCACCCAGCTTTGCTCCACCGTCAGAAGCACCGCGCAGGCGAGGAAGCTTGCACCGGTGACGGCGTAGATCAGGGCGTTGACGGTCAGCACTACCGGGGATTCAGCGCGGCCGGCCCAGTATTGCCAGGCGCATAGCGTCATGATCAGCGCGCAGGCGGTGTTGAGGGCGATGGTGCCGATGCCGGACCAGCCGAGCAGGGTGGGAACGGCCATGGCCGCTTCGGCAACGGCGAGCAGCGCCAGCAGAGCAACCAGCGGCGCGCGGCCATGACGGAACTGGAACGCGCCGACCAGCACGACGCTCAGGCCGGCCAGCAGCAGAGCATAAGGGACGAGCTGGTGGACAAGGTCGTAGGCGCCGTTGCGCATGCCCAGGGCCAAGAGTGCGACGACAACGAGGGTGATGCCGACGGTCCAGCTGAGGAGGTAGGAATCGCGGCGCGAGTTGAGCCAGGCGATCACCAACACCAGCATCAGCGCGGCGCCGGAGACGGCGATGGCGATCATCAATGAGTCATTGTCTATCGGCACGGCGCCCCCGCTCCGGTCATGCCGCTTGCATGTTGCCTATGTCACAGTACCGCATGAGTGGCTGGCGGCACGTAGCAGTAATCGGAGACTGGTGAGCGAAATCTTAGCGCCGGCAACAGCAAAGCGCATAAAACGCGCGAAGGAACTCTGCTGCGCCACACGGTGACAAAGCCGGTGCAAGATGTAGATTCACAACTCGGGGTGAGCGATGGGGAAACCAGATGGCGATTTCGGCGGAAACGAAGCGGCGGTTCGCAGTGGCCACTGCCTTGCGGGGCGTGCTGATGCTGTTGTCGGGGCTTTACGCCATCATGTTTCCCGATGCAGCGCTGACGGTGCTGGTGATTGCCGGCGGCGTGCTGCTGGTGGTGGACGGCGCGCTCGGGTTGTGGAGCCTGACCTTCGGCGGCGGCAAGAGCGGCAATTACTGGTTCGACGTGGTCGGCAACGCACTGTCGCTGATCCTGGGCGTGGTGATCCTGATCAGCCCGTTGCTGGCGACGGTCTTCACCGTGACCTTCGTGGCAACGCTCGTCGGCCTCGCGGCGCTGGTGGTCGGCGTCATGCAGATCGTGGTGGTGGTGCGCGAGCGGGAGATCTATGCGCGCATCTGGCCGGTGGTGCTCTCGGGTGTCTCGTACGTCCTGCTGGGACTGGTGTTCCTGTTGTTTCCGCTGCTCAGTGCTTCCGTGGCGGTGATCTTCGGCGGCGTGCTGCTGGTGTTCTTTGCCGTCAGCCTGTTGGGTTGGGCCTGGCGGCTCCACCAGCGCAGCAAGGCGGGCTGAGCGCTAGCGGTAGACCACGCTGATCCCGGCGACGGCGTCGTCCTGCCGGAGGGGCTCCGCGCCTTCGGGCAGCGTCAGTTCGACATTGCCATAGGCGTCCCAGCGCGGCTGGAGATCGGCGGCGGAAGCCATGGAAAAGAAGCTCGCCGCATCGTCGGGTATGGCTTCTCCGGGCGGGACCAGGGCAGCCTGGATATTGGCTGGCGTGTCGTCGCCGCAACTGCGCGAGAAGGTCACGAGGTCGAATTGGCCGTCCGGGGCGGTGCTGCGGGTCTCCTCGGAGAGGGTGCAGGCGGGCACGAGGTCCGAAACCAGCCAGAGAGTGGCGCCGATCATCGCTGCGGGCAGTGTGGTCATCAGGATCAGCGCAGGAAGCGGAAAGCGAATGGCTGGCATGGGCTGTGGATAAGCTGGTTGCTGGTGACTTGGCGGGCTGGAATGCTTACCTAATCGCTGATGCGCTTTTCCGACAGCTTTCTTGACGAGATCCGACAGCGCCTGCCGATCACGCAGGTGGTGGGCGAGCACGTCGTGTGGGACAAGCGCAAATCGCAGCCCGGCAAGGGCGACATGTGGGCCTGCTGCCCGTTCCATGCCGAAAAAAGCCCGAGCTTTCACGCCGATGACCGACGGGGCATCTACCATTGCTTCGGCTGCGGGGCATCGGGTGACCATTTCCGCTTCCTGACCGACAAAGTCGGGATGAGCTTTCCGGAGTCGGTGGAGAAGCTCGCCGGAATGGCGGGCGTGGCGCTGCCGGCGCGGGACGAGCGCAGCGAAAGGCGGGCCGCGCAGCAGCGCAGCCTGCTGGACGTGATGGACCTGGCGACGAAGTATTTCGAGGCGGCGCTGGCGCACAATATCGGGGCGCGGGCGCGTGGCTACCTGTTCGAGCGGGGGGTGTCGGCCCAGAGCCAGCAGCGGTTCCGCATCGGCTTTGCGCCGGAAAGCCGAAACGGGCTGAAGGAGCATCTTGCCGCCAACGGCGTGACGGCGCAGGAAATGATCGACACGGGGCTGGTGGCCACCCGCGAGGACGATCCGCTGCCCTATGACCGCTTCCGCAACGGGGTGATGTTCCCGATCACCGACTTCAAGGGGCGGGTGATCGCGTTCGGCGGGCGGGCAATGTCGCCGGACGTGCCGGCAAAATACCTCAACTCGCCCGAGACCGAGCTCTTCAAGAAGCGCCACACGCTCTATAACGGGCAGTCGGCGCGGCAGGCGGCGCGTGATGGCGGCACCGTAATCGTGGTCGAGGGGTATCTCGACGTGATCGCGGCCGTAGCGGCAGGCTTCGAAGGGACGGTGGCGCCGCTCGGAACGGCGATGACCGAGGAGCACCTGCAGCTTCTGTGGCGCATGAGCCCGGACCCCGTGCTCTGTTTCGACGGCGACAAGGCGGGGCTCAAGGCAGCGGAGCGCGCTGCGAACCTGGTGATGCCGCATCTGAAACCCGGCTACACGGTCCGCATCGCCACCCTTCCGGAGGGGCAGGACCCGGACGACCTGATCAAGGCACAGGGCAGGGCGGCGTTTGCCGATGTGATCGAGCGGGCGCGCTCGCTGTCGGACATGATCTGGAGCTTCGAGACCGGCGGGCTGGTGCCGGAAACACCAGAGGCGCGCGCGGCATTGCAGGCACGGCTCCGGGAGCGGGCGAACTCGATCCAGGACAGCACGGTGCGCTTCCACTATGCGCAGGCGTTCGACGAGAAACTGCGGGCGTTTCTGGCGCCGGTGCGGCAGCCGCGGTTCGAACCACGCGGCGGTGGTCAGCCGCGGTACGGGCAGAGTGGCGCGTATGGCTATCCACGCGGCGGCACGCCGCGGCTGGTGGTTTCGGATACGCTGCGCAATTCGCGCCTGCTGAAGCAGGGAGCAATCGCCGAAGCCACGCCGCGCGAGGCGACGATCGTGCTGAGCCTGGTCAACCATCCGGCGCTGGTCGAGGACAAGTTCGAGGCACTGGCGGCGCTCGACCTGGAAACGGCGGTGGCCCAGAAAGTCCTCGGGGATCTCCTGAACCTTGTCGTGCGGCACCACGACATTACGGCGGCCGATCTCAAGTCCGCTCTGGGGGTGCGCGGGCACGGTCCGACGCTCGATCGCATGGCGCAGACGCTTATGCGCCAAGGCGTCTGGCAGATCGGGCCGGAGACGGCGCTGGCCGATGCCGAGATCGGATTGAGTCACGCCCTGGCCTTGCATAACAAGAAAGTTCAGCTAAATAGGGAACTCAAGGCAGCCGAAGCCGCGCTGGGCGACGACCCGAGCGATGAAACCTTTGAACGGCTGCGAGACATCAAGAACCAGATTACCACTGTCGATGGCACAGAGGCATTGATCGAAGGCTTTGGTTCGCTATCGGGACGCGCGACACGCAGCTTCTAGGGAGACCGGGGGCTGGGGTCGTGCGATTTTGTGCATGGCAAACTGTCATGTGGGGCGAACCGTGTGTTCCGCCGGGCGTTAACGCCTGGGTGAGCGCACCTTTACCTTGCCTTGAGGTGTCACCACCTAAAGCCTTACCCGGGCCCGGGCTTCGCGGGCACAGACGGAGTACGAGATGGCCAGCAAGGCAGCAGCTAAGACGAGCAAGGAAACCGAGAAGCCGGAAGCCGGTGCCGCCCCCGAGGCCACAACCGACAGCCCACTGCTCGACCTTTCCGATGCGGCCGTCAAGAAGCTCATCAAGGTCGCCAAGAAGCGCGGCTACGTTACCTATGAAGAGCTGAACGCGGTGATGCCGTCGGAGGAAGTCTCCTCCGAGCAGATCGAGGATTTCATGTCCATGTTCTCGGACATGGGCATCAACGTCGTCGACGAGGACGAGGTCGAAGAGACCGAAGTCGAGAAGGACGAGGACGACAGCGGCACGGAAGTCGCGCCCTCGGCCGGCACGGCCGTGTCCACCACGTCCAACACTAAGGCCGGCAGCGACCGCACCGATGATCCGGTGCGCATGTATCTGCGCGAGATGGGTTCGGTGGAGCTGCTCAGCCGCGAAGGCGAAATCGCCATCGCTAAGCGCATCGAGGCTGGTCGCGAGACCATGATCGAGGGGCTCTGCGAATCGCCGCTGACCTTCCAGGCCATCATCATCTGGCGCGACCAGCTCGCTGCCGGTGAGATCCTGCTGCGCGACATCATCGATCTCGAAGCCACCTATGCCGGCCCCGATGCCAAGCAGGCGGCGCCGGAGGTGCCGGTGGCGCCCCCGAAGCCCGAGCCCGTCGCCGAGAAGGCCAAGCCCGCGCCCCGGCGCGCGTCCGGGGACAGCGACGACGACTATGTGCCGGACGAGCCGCAGCCGCCGCAGGATCCGGTTGAGGACGACGACGACGAATTCGACAACGCCCTGTCGCTGTCGGCGATGGAAGCCGAGCTGAAGCCGCAGGTGGTGGAGACGTTCGACCGCATCGCCGAAGCCTATGGCGGGATGCGCGAACTGCAGGACAAGCACGCCGAGGACCGCAGCGTTGCGATGTCGGCGGCCGAGCAGAGCCGTATCGCCGAGCTGCGTTCGGCGGTGATCGCGGACGTGAAGTCGCTGTCGCTCAACAACAGCCGTATCGAAAGCCTCGTCGAGCAGCTCTACGACATCAACAAGCGCCTGGTGAAGCTGGAAGGCCGCCTCCTGCGCCTGGCCGAGAGCTATGGCGTCAAGCGCGAGAAGTTCCTCGAGAGCTATTACGGCAAGGAAGTCGACCCGGCCTGGGAAGCGGCGCTTGCTGCCAACACCGACAAGTCGTGGGCCGAGTTTGCCCGCCGCGAGGCCGACACCATCCGCGACCTGCGCGGCGAGATCGCGACGCTGGCAACCGAAACCGGGCTCAATATCGCCGAGTACCGCCGCATCGTTCACAAGGTGCAGAAGGGCGAACGTGAAGCCGCCATCGCGAAGAAGGAGATGGTGGAAGCCAACCTGCGCCTGGTGATCTCGATCGCCAAGAAGTACACCAACCGCGGCCTGCAGTTCCTGGACCTGATCCAGGAGGGCAATATCGGCCTGATGAAGGCGGTGGACAAGTTCGAGTACCGCCGCGGCTACAAGTTCTCGACCTATGCCACCTGGTGGATCCGGCAGGCGATCACCCGCTCGATCGCCGACCAGGCCCGTACCATCCGCATTCCGGTGCACATGATCGAGACGATCAACAAGATCGTTCGCACGTCGCGCCAGATGTTGCACGAGATCGGCCGCGAGCCGACGCCGGAGGAACTCAGCGAAAAGCTGCAGATGCCTTTGGACAAGGTGCGCAAGGTGCTCAAGATCGCCAAGGAGCCGATCTCGCTCGAAACGCCGATCGGCGACGAGGAAGATTCCAACCTCGGGGATTTCATCCAGGACGTGAACGCGATCCAGCCGATCGACGCTGCGATCCAGTCGAACCTGCGTGAGACCACCACTCGCGTGCTGGCCTCGCTGACGCCGCGCGAGGAACGCGTGCTGCGCATGCGCTTCGGCATCGGCATGAACACCGACCACACGCTCGAGGAAGTGGGCCAGCAGTTCTCGGTGACGCGCGAACGTATCCGCCAGATCGAGGCCAAGGCGCTCCGCAAGCTGAAGCACCCGAGCCGGTCACGGAAGCTGAGGAGCTTCCTGGACAACTAGGGTCGACGCCGTGGCCGCGCCGCTCAAAGTGACTGCCATTCGCGCGGTCGTGCCGTTCCGGTTGGTGGTGACGTTTTCCGACGGCAGCCACGGGACGTTCGATGCAGCACAGATGCTGGGCGAACGTGGCGAGGGCACCGAGCCGCTGCGCGAGCGAAGCTATTTCGGCAAGGTCGGGCTCGCCAATGGGGTGCCGACCTGGCCGAACCATTTCGACATCTCGCCGGGCTGGTTGCGCGAAGAGATGGAAAAGCGTGGCGAGCTCGTGGTACCGCGGGCTCGACGCTGAGAAAAAGACGAGGAGACCGGCATGTCGTTTCTGAAGAGGCTGTTCGGCGGTGGGGCCGAAACCAACGAGGCGGGCGGTGACAAGGTCTTCGGCGAAGAAACCTACAAGGGCTTCCTGATCAAGGCGATCGAAATGAAGGCCGGCAGCGAGTTGCAGCTTGCCGGAACGATCGAGAAGGACGTCGACGGCGAGCTCAAGACCTACCGCTTCGTGCGGGCAGACCGGATGAGCTCGCGCGACGATCTCGTTGCGCTGGCGCTCTCCAAGGGGCGGCAGATCATCGACGAGCAAGGCGAGGGCATCTTCCGCTAAGCGGGAGCGTTCCAGCTTTTCAGCCAGCCAGGATTGTGCCGCGACCGCGGCTTGTTAGCCCCCACCGGGGGACCGTTAGTATTGGAGTTTGCAATGGCCAGGAAACCGACGGCACGGACCGAGTTCGTCCTGTTCGACGTGATCTATGAAGATGGTTCGCAGCGGTCGAACCGCAAGGTGGATGCCAGCCTGCTCGGCGGCCTAGACGGCGACGAGCCGGCCAAGGCTGCGATCGAACAGCAGGACCGGGCGATTGCCGAGAAGTCCGGCCAGCCGCCGCTGGCGATCAAGACCGTCAAGCGCAGCGGCAAGTAGTCAGGCCAGCATGTCGGGCGGCTGCCGGGGATCGTAGTTTCCCGGGCTGTTGCGCCGCCCCGCCATGACGAAGGGCACCACGAAGACCAGGCCGCCGAACATGGCCAGCAGGGCTTGCGGCTGGCGGGTCATGAAGAACAGGATCAGCGGCACCAGCGTGAAGAACGCTGCGGCGATCGCCAGGACGACCTTCACGACGGCATGGCGGTTTGCCGAGTGACCGGTGGTGAAGCGGATGTGGGTCGCACCTGCCGCCAGCAGGCGGGCATGAAGATCGGCCTTGAAGCGGTAGTACTCCTGGATGCGCTCCGGGGTCACCCTCACCCAGGCGTCGGTGCTGGTCACCAGGATGCGCCTGCCGTTGCGGAGCATGATCTGCATGGTCGCGAACGCTGCGGCGCGTTGTTGCGCGGTCATTGCGAGATTGACCTCGGTGATATCCGAATAGGGCACGATCACGACGGCGCCCCCGCGACTACAGGAGAGCTTGTCGGGGCCGACGGCGACGCCTTCATCCGGGATGCGGAAGAAGACCAGCTTCGCCTCTGTGACAGGCAAAGCATAGTATCTGATCTCACCCTCACCCGGATCCCGTGCGGACATCGGTGCCTCCACGCGCATCCAAGCACGACCGGACACG
>JAEZFJ010000171.1 GCA_023437755.1 Pseudomonadota bacterium | reverse complement strand
CGTGTCACTGGTTCGATTCCGGTCCCGGGCACCATTTCCCCTACACCCCAAGCCGTATCCAGCGCCGACTAGAAGCGCTGACGCACCGTTGCTTCGGCCATCGCGTCCATGCCGCGTTCGGCGCGACGGGCGTCGTAGTCGTTGTAGAACAGCGCGGCCAGGAGAGCGGCTGGCATGGCGAGGCAGAGCAGGGCGGCGGCGATCAACAGGGCAACCATTCTGGTTCTCCGGCAGAGTACATTCGTTCGACCCCTCAACTGCTCAGCTAGCGGATTGTTCCCGCAGCAAATTTTCACCCGCTCCCGGTCAGGGTTCTGTCAGCGAACCGTCAGCGGCGAACCATTTCAGGCGCTCGCAAATACCCACACCGGCCCCTCCGCCGACCCATAGGCGGTGGCGAGATCGACTACGGCCGGCAGCGTCGCCCGGTGACCACGGGATAGGTCCGCCACCACCACCACGGACTTATCCCCATGGCTGCGGCGGAAGGCTATGAGGTCCTCACCGGCGTTGATCGGTTCGTAGTCTCCGTTCGAGAACACGTCCGGCAGGCGCCGGCGCAGTTGGAGGAGCGTTCTGGTGAGCACGATCTTTTCGTCCCGCTGCTTTTCCGGCGCTGCCAGCCGCTCCTGGAGGGCTTCGAAATCCACCGGCCGACGGTTGTCGGGGTCGACGAAACTCTGCTCCCAGTCTTCGCCACCGCGATAGATGTCCGGCACACCGGGAACGGTCAGCTTCAGTGCCGCCTGCACCAGCGCCTTGCGCCGGCCAATGGTCTGGATGCGCTCGCGCACCCGGTGGAAATCCGCGGTGAAGCCGGCATCCGCCAGCAGGGCGTCTATGAGGCTGAACACCTGCTCCTCATAGACCTGGTTGTTGACGCACCAGTCGCTGCGCTGCCGCGCCTCGCGGAGCGACTTCATCATCGTGTCCTTGAGCCGCTGCGCGAAGTCCTCGGCATCGCCATTGATGGGCCAGCCACCCACCAGCAGCTGGAACAGGAGGTACAGGTCGTTTGGATGCACCGCGGCCGCAGCCGGGAGCAGCAATTGCCGCCAGCGGTTCACCGCCTCGCGCCACTGGTCCGGCTCATCAGCAATCGCCGCAATGAAGGCGCGGACGTCCTCGCCGCGCTTGGTGTCATGCGTCGAGGTCGCGATCATGCAACTCGGATGCGTCTGAAGCCGCCGGCGATTGCTGTCGTGGAAGGCTGCCACGGGCAGGGAGAAGCGGTCCGGATGCGCCCCGACATCGTTCAGCGACACCAGCCGGTTGTAGCGGTAGAGGGTGGTGTCCTCGAGGCCCTTGGCCATTACCGGCCCGCTGTACTGCTGGAATCGACCCCGGGCGAGGCGCAGTGCCTCCGGGTCGTACCCACCCTCGACCGTGCCGCAGAGCACCTGCTCGACAAAGTTGAACGCTGTCGGCTGCACCTGCGGCTGCGTGCGCCGCGCCAGCCCTGTGGCGCGCCCGATCTCCCGCTGGTCCCGGCTGCTCACGCCGTCGCCATCCGCATAGGTGCGATAGACCGAAAGGTGCGCCACGACCTCCCGCAGCACCCGCCGCATCTGCAGTTCGGTCAGGTCCACGGTTGCCGGAACGGACCACGCCAGCGCCGAGAACCGCCGCGCCAGCGATTCAAGCTCCGCGGCGAGTTCGTTGTCCATCACCCGCAGCTTGGTCCGGTACTCCTCCTCCGCCGGCTCGATGATTTCGCCCACGAAGTCGGAATATGCCTCGCTCAGCACCGGCTCCGCCTCTGCCCGCGTCACCAGCCGGATCAGCTCCGCGCTGACCTCGTAGCCGGTGGTGCCATCCACCGGCCAGTCCGGCCGCAACTGCTCGTGCGGAGCCAGAATCTTCTCGATCAGCAACCAGATCGGGCGGGGCGACCGCTCCTGCAACTGCTCCAGATAGCGTTTGGGGTCGAGCAGCCCGTCGATGTGGTCGATCCTGAGACCATCCACCAACCCGTCGGCGATGAGTTCGAACACCAGACGGTGGGCGTGCTCGAAGACCTCATCGCGATCGATGCGGATACCGGCCAGCTCGCTGTTCACGAAAAACCGGCGATAGTTCATTTCGTCGCCACCGGCGCCGAAATGCACCAGCCGCCAGTGCTGGTTGGCGATCAGCCGGTCGAGCTCGGCCCTGCTTTGGAAGTCGCCTTCCGTGCCCGTCAGCGCTGCCACCGCCGCCTCGACGCTGCCATGCCCGGTCATCAGGGCCGTGGCATCATCCGGCCGCACCGGCAGCTTGTCGTTGTTGTAGACCCAGACGGCAAAGCCGTCGTCGCCATCCGCCTCGAGCCGGATTTGACCCGCCGCCAGCGCCTCGGCATAGGTCGAGCCCAGAAACGGCACCAGCACCTTGCCGGTCGCACCAGGTCGGCCCACCGACCAGTCGATATCGAACCATTGGGCATAGCGGCTCGCCTGCCCATGCTGCAGCAGGTCGAGCCAGATCGGGTTCTCGCTGCCGCCGACACCGACATGGTTCGGCACGAAGTCGAGCAACACGCCCATACCCCGCTGGTGCAGCGCATCCGCCAGGGCACGGAACTCCGCCATTGTCCCGAGTTCGGGGTTAAGTTGGGTATGGTCGACGGTGTCGTAGCCATGGGTGCTGCCCGATCGCGCCTTGAGGATCGGCGACAGATAGGCGTGACTAACCCCCAGCTCATCCAGATACGGCACCAACGCAAGGGCGTCGGCGAAGGTGAAGTCCTTGTTGAGCTGCAGGCGATAGGTGGCGCGTGGAGTGATCATTGCGGCCCCACCCATCCAGCAGTGCACGGGTCAGTGCCCGGCGCGGCGGGACGCTGAGTAGAAATCGCGGGGGTCATGGGCATGGGTCCAGGTGTCGAGCCCGGTGGGAACGGCAGCCTTGCAACTTCGTTCCGCGGCTCGCTCTGGGTGACGAAGGCAGGGTGCTTAGCGCTTGCCGCCCTTGTCCGTGCTACTTCCGCCGGGCTGCTCCTGCTTGCCGCCGCCGTGCTTGTCGCCCAGATCGTCGATGTTGTCGTCCTGCTGCTCACCCGGGTCGGTTTCCAGCGGCGCCGGCTTGCTCTTGATGTCCTTGTCGGCCATGGCGATCTCCTTCGCTATGCCCATCCAACAGGTGGGCAGCACCATCGGTTCCGGGCAAGAAAAAGCCCGGACACCATTGCTGGCATCCGGGCTTCTCTGACGTACGGACCGGGCTCGGCGCAGGTCGCCGGGAGGGAGGGAACGGCGCCCCGCGTCGGGGAGACTAGAGCCGCTCGATCCGACGGAAAGCGTCGGCGTCGATACCGAGGGTCCTCAGGTGCTTGGCCTTGGGCGTCCGGCCGGCTTCCACAGCCGCGGCGGCAGCGGCGGCGCTGCCGAACACATCGGCGATGGTACCGAGAGTCGCAAACAAACGATGGTTGCGCAGGGCGCTCATGACCAACTCCTTGGGATGGACCCGATCAACATATCCGGGCCGCTTTCATGACCCCTAGATGGGCCCATGAGCGGACTTCGAGTAGGGCTCGATCGGTCAAGCCAGCCATGCGCTGGGGGTATGCTGGCTAGATCACCATTCCCAGCATAGTCGCAGCCACCGCCACGATGCCCACGGCGGAAAGCCCCGCCGCCACCAACATGCGTTGCGTATGGTCGATCCGGCTGGCGCGGCGCGCAAGCCGCCGAGCGGTCTCGACGAGTGTGGTATCATGGGTATCGAGATTGGCCATCTGGCACCCCCTTGCTGGCCGGTCGTCGACCGGCAGTTGCGGGCAGCCGCCTTGCGCTGTTTCTCACCCTGGCGCAGAGCCTACTCTCGCAGCGCTTCGGCTCGAACGCCGACCTCAAAATGCAGTTAATTCGAGATAAACTCGATCGATCTGCATCTTGTATGGAAGCAATTGATCTTGCCGCGCCTTCATGGCAGAACCGGGGGCATGACCCAGTCAGCGTACCTTCATCCCGATCGCCTGTTCCCGTCGGCCGAGCCCGCCCGCGGCATCGCCCGGGAACTCTATGCCGAAGTGGCGGACCTGCCGCTGATCTGCCCGCATGGACACACTGATCCGTCGTGGTTCGCCGAGAACGAACGCTTCAGCAATCCGGCCGCGCTGTTCCTGACGCCCGACCACTATGTGCTGCGCATGCTGCGCAGCCGTGGCCTCAGCTATGACGATCTCGGCGTGCCCCGCAAGGACGGCAAGTCGGTCGCCGAGGGCAGGGCAGCCTGGCACCTGCTGGCTGCCAACTACCACCTGTTCGCCGGCACCCCGTCCAGGACCTGGATCGACCATTCCCTGCAATGGGCCTTCGGCATCACCGACGAGTTGTCACCCGCCACCGCCGACCGCATCTACGACACAACCGATGCGGCGCTGGCCACTCCCGAACTCCTGCCGCACGCCATTCTCGATCGCGCCAGGGTGGAAGTGATCGCCACCACCGAATTTGCGCTCGATCCTCTGGTTCACCACCAGAAGATGGAATCCGCCGGCACCATTGGCCGCGTCCGCACCACCTACCGCCCGGACGACGTGACCGATCCGGCCCGACCGGCCATCGTGGAGAACCTCAAGCGCTTCGGCGAACTGACTGGCGAGGATATCACCCGGTGGGACGGGTTGATCAACGCCCACAGGAAGCGCCGCGAGTATTTCCGCCGCTTCGGCGCCGTCGCTACCGACCATGGCGTGCCCACCGCCAACACCGCCGATCTGCCACTGGTTGAGAAGCAGGCGCTGCTCGACAGGATTCTTGCCGGCCGTCACGACGATGCCGACGCCGAATTGTTCCGTGCCCAGATGCTGACCGAAATGGCCCTGCTGTCGGTTGAAGACGGCATGGTCATGCAGATTCACGCTGGTTCGCGCCGCAACACTGATCCGCTCCTGTTCGGCGAGCGCGGCCCCGACCTTGGCGCCGACATTCCCGGCCCCACCGACTATGTCGGCGGGCTCAAGGCGCTGTTGTCGCGCTGTGGCAACGAGCCCAACCTTCGCATCATCATGTTCGTGCTCGACGAAACCACCTATGCGCGCGAACTGGCGCCGATGGCCGGCTACTGGCCGTCGCTGATGATCGGCCCGCCATGGTGGTTCCACGATTCCCCTCAGGGCATCCGCCGCTATCTTGACCAAGTGGTGGAAACTGCCGGGTTTTACAATCTGGCGGGCTTCAACGACGACACCCGCGCCCTGCTCTCGATCCCTGCCCGCCATGACGTGTGGCGCCGCGAAGTCGCAGGCTTCCTCGCCAACTGGGTCGCCGAGCACCGTCTCACCCGCTCGACCGCCACCGAGGTCGCCCGTCACCTGAGCTACCAGGCCGCCAAGGACGCCTACAGGATCGCCTGAGCCAGCGGTCGCCTCAGGGC
>JAEZFJ010000129.1 GCA_023437755.1 Pseudomonadota bacterium | reverse complement strand
CGCGTCGTGCTCTACTCCGGAGACGATGCGCGCTTCGAATACATCTACCGCTTCGTCAGCCGCGACCGCTATCGCGAGAACGATCGCGCGCACAATATGCGGCTGCTCTCGGAAGGCACGCTGTCCGTGGCGCGCTACAACGAGGACGGCACGCTTGTCTGGCTGCCCCTCGTCTTCGGTGAGGGCCCCCTGACACGAGAGAACGGCTTCCACTCGCAGGCCGACGTGGTGATCGACGCGCGCCTCTCGGCGGATCTGCTGAAGGCCACGCCCATGGATCGCCCCGAGGACGTCGAGCCCAATCGGCGCACGGGCAAGGTCTATGCGATGCTCACGAACAATGCGCGGCGCTCGACCGAACAGATCGACGCCGCCAATCCGCGCGAAGAGAACAGGTCCGGCCATATCATCGAGATGACGCCGCCGGATGGCGATCACGCCGCGGCGCAGTTCACCTGGGATCTTCTCATCGTGTGCGGCGATCCGGATATCGCGGAGGTCGGCGCCCGTTGGAATCCGGCGACGAGCCGCGACGGCTGGTTCGCCTGTCCCGACAATTGCGCCTTCGATGCCGACGGACGCCTCTGGGTCGCAACGGACCAAGGTGGCGGTTGGCCACGGACAGGCAAGGCCGATGGTCTTTATGCCGTCGATACGGAGGGCAGCCTGCGCGGGCGCTCGCGCCTCTTCTTTCGCGGCCCGATCGGCGCGGAAATCTGCGGGCCGACGTTCACACCGGACGGCGAGTCTCTATTCCTCGCCGTGCAGCATCCCGGTATGGATGGCGCGCGCGAATGGAAGCCGTTCGGGCGGGCGTCGACATTCGAGGATCCCGCCACGCGCTGGCCGGACTTCGAGCCGAACATGCCTTCGCGCCCGAGTGTGCTGGTCATTCGCCGCAAGGACGGTGGACGCATCGCGAGCTGATCGTAGAACTCGCTCGCGTCTTACTTCCCCTTCTCCTCGTCCTTCGTCGCACTGGAACCGCGCCTCTGGCGCGACGAGAAGGTCGGGATGAGGGGCGGCACACTCGCAAACGTCTGAATATTCCGCCGCCCCTCACCCTAACCCTCTCCCCGCGCGCAGGGAGAGGGGACCGGCTTTAGCCAGCAAACGGCTATCCCACCGACTTCTTCGCATTCCGCAGCAGCAATACCAGCGGCACCGACACTGCCGCAGCAGCCGTGTAGAACCCGAAGGCATTGAGGTGCGCGATCATGGCAGCCTGCCGCGATATCTCGCTGGAGAGACGGGCGAGCGACGCCGGGCTCGATGTGTCGAGTGGGCCCACCGCCCAGGGAAGCGCGAGCGTGCGGTTGTAGGGCGATATGAGTTCGGTCAGCACGGCGTAGTTCACGCCCGTCGAACGCACGACTTCGGCGACGCAGACGGAGATGAAAAGGCTCGCACCAATATTGCGCAGGAGATGATAGACGGCCGTTGCCTCCGGCATCTTCTCGCGCGGCATGTTCGCGAAGGTCACGAGCGTCAGCGCGACGACGATAATACCTGATGACAGCCCCTGAATGGCACCGTTCACGGCAAGTTCGAACGGCGTCACGTTGAGATCGATCCGCATGAGCCAGATGCCGGCGATGAGCTGCAACGCAAAGCCCGCCCCCACACTGATCCGCGGATCGAGCCGCGAGAGGAAGATCACCGCGAAGAAACCGAGCAACCCGCCGAGGCCGCGCGCCCCGACAACTTGGCCGACGAGGACATCCGGATAGCCCATGTAGGCGCGCATGAGCGGCGGCAGCAGCACCATGGGCGTGAAGTTCAACATACCGAAGAGGGCGATGAGCGCGAGACCGAGGCTGTAGTTGCGGTCGAGCAGCAGGCGCAGGTCGAGGAAGGGCCGTCGTGAGGTCAGACTGTGTGCAAGGAAGAGATAAAATGCGACCACCGACACGAAAAGCGTGACGCGGATCTCGGTCGACTCGAACCAGTCGAGCCGCTGGCCGCGCGACAATGCGAGCTGGAGGCCACCGATCGCCAATGACAGAAGAATGAAGCCGATCCAGCTCAGATAGACCGGCCCCTGCCCGCGGTCCGGCGGAAGCGTCGCCGCAAGTCCGAGCGTCGCCACCACGCCGACGGGAATGAGCAGAAAGAAGGCCCAGCGCCAATTGAGGATCTCGGCGAGATAGCCGCCGAGGGCCGGCCCGATGATCGGTCCAAGCACGACGCCCATGCCGTAGATGCCGAGCACCATGCGATGCTGGCGCGGAGGAAACGTATCGAGCAGGATCGTCTGAGCGAGCGGCACGCAAGGTGCGCCGGCCGCGCCCTGTACTATGCGCCAGAGGATCTGTTCCTCGAGCGTCGTCGCGAAGCCGCAGAGCGCCGTCGCGACCGTGAAGATACCGGTCGACCAGATCATCACGGTACTGCGGCCGAAGCGAGCCGAAAGCCAGCCCGTCATGGGCATGGCAATGGCGGTCGCCAGGATGTTGAACGTCATCGTCCAGGAGACTTCGTCCGGCGTCGCCGAGAAGCTCCCCTGCATTTGTGGAAGCACGGTCGAAGCAACGAGGATCGAGCTGAAGTAGAGCGCAACTGACAGCATCGCCGAGATAAGAATGAGGATGCGCCGCGTAGCGCTCATCTCCATCTCAGACGCGGATCTATCGGTTGTATCTGTCATTCTTCTGGCCGCGGGCTGCCGGTGCGCGGCCCAGGCCATCCGTAGGCCGATGAGGGCGGATGCACAACGCCAGCCACGACAGAGTGCCTTGCGCCGCGCGCGCCTCACGGTCGCGACGGGGGAGCTTGTCCGGACAGGAAAGCAGGAGGATAGTGGATGCCTCCAATATACCTGGAGCCGCTGGCTCCCAATCAAATCCACATCGAGGAGCGCCCTGCCATGTCGACTGCACTGCCGCGGATCGTGCTCGTGCCCCCGTCACCCGCGACCGGGGAGTTGGCACAATCCCTCGCGCCCTCGGGTTTCGAGCTGGTGCTGGCGCCGGATGGCGGGGCCGAACTCATGCGCGCCGTCGAAAGCGCCGAGTACATGATCTGCTATCCGAACGTGAAGATGGGGCCGTCATTCCATCTGGGCGCCCGCAAACTCAAGCTCGTGCAGCTCCTGAGCGCGGGCTACGACGCGGTTGATATCGAAGCAGCGCGCGCGGCCGGCGTACCTGTTTGCAACAACGGCGGCGCCAATGCGATCTCGGTCGCCGAGCACGCAATCATGCTCATGCTCACGGTCTCGCGGCGCGTGATCTGGCAGCACGCGAGCGTGCGCGGCGGACGCTGGCGCGGGAATGGCCCGGCGCCGGCCATGTACGAACTCTATGACAAAACGCTCGGCATTATCGGCCTCGGCACGATCGGCAAGAAGGTCGCCCGGCTCGCGCGCGCCTTCGGCATGAAGATCGTCTACTTCGATATCCGTCGCCTGACCGAGGACGAAGAGGACGCGATCGGCGTCAAGTTCCGGCTGCTCAAGGAACTGCTGCGGACCAGCGACTTCGTCTCGCTGAATGTCCCGTTGAACGATTCCACGCGCCACATGATCGGCGC
>JAEZFJ010000445.1 GCA_023437755.1 Pseudomonadota bacterium | reverse complement strand
TCGAGCGCCAGGTCGAGCTGGTCGATAAGGACGATGTTGCGAACCGACAGTGCCAGCAGCATTCGAACCACCCCACAGCCGGCACGGCCGACCGACTCCCTGGTGCAGAAAACGAGCCGGGGCGCATCATAGCGCCCCGGAACAAACTAGCAACAAAGATTTGCCAAATGCATCAGTTTCGCAACGACGCCATCCAGCTAGCATTGTTCACCGAAGGGGTGATGTTCTGCTTCGCCAGCAGGTCATACGCCTGCTTGTACCAGGTGCTGGACGGATAGTTGTGACCCAGCACCGCCGTGGCCGTGGCCGCTTCGTTGGTCAGGCCCAGTGACAGATAGGCCTCGGTCAGGCGGTACAGTGCTTCCTCGATATGGGTCGAGGTCTGCCACCGCTCCACCACCACGCGGAAGCGGTTGATGGCGGCGGTGTACTGGCCGTTGCCGAGATAGTAGCGGCCCACCGACATCTCCTTGCCGGCCAGGTTGTCATAGGCCACCAGGAGCTTTTCCCTGGCATCCTTGGCGTAGTCGGAGTTCGGGTGGTTGGCGATCAGGAAGTTGTAGGTCTCGATCGCGTCCGCGGACAGTTGCTGATCGCGGGTGATGTCCTTGATCTGCGCAAAGTACGAGGTGCCCTTGAGCCAAAGCACGTAGGGCACGTCCTTGCCGTTGGGATACAGCGCCATGTAGCGATCGGCGGCGAGGATCGCGTCGTTGAACTTGCCGATGCGGTAGTGAGCATAGACCGTCATCAGCTTCGACTTCTCGGTCAGCGGATCGCGCGGATGCTGGCGCTCCAGCTTTTCGAGGGTCTTGATCGCGGTCTGGTAGTACTGCCGGTCCATGTCGTCGAGCGCCGACTGGTACAGCGTGGCGGCCGGAATGATCGGCTCTTCCTTCACCTTCGGCGGACCGAAGAGATTGGAACAGCCCGCCAGGACAAGCGCCACCGCGGCAATGGTGATGAAACGGACGGCCCGGCTTCCGAGGCCACCGAGATTAACAATCGTCACGAAGTGCCCCGTCCTTGTTGCAGTCACCGCTTTCGCAGCGGGTATTCAGCAAATGAAACAAAACTGTGGCAGGTGCCGTGTCCGGTCAACGCACCGAACGCAGATAAGAGTTGACCGTAACCCCCTCAGGCTGGTCGTCGAGACTCTCGAAATCGAGCGGCAGGTCCTGCGCTTCGACTATCTCATAGTTGGCTTCGCTGGAAAAGAGACCGGCCAGAACATGGGCGTTGAGCGCATGACCGCCCTTGTAGGAGCGGAAACGGCCCCAGATTGGCAGCCCGCCGAGTGCCAGGTCGCCGATCGCATCGAGCAGCTTGTGACGGACGAATTCGTCTTCGAAGCGCAGCCCACCCGGGTTGAGGATGCGGTCCTCGTGCAGGGTGATGGAATTATCGAGGCTGGATCCGAGAGCATAGCCGGCCTGGCGCAGAATCTTGGCGTCGCGCACGAAGCCGAAGGTGCGCGCCCTCGACACGTCTTCGAAATAGCGGCGCGGAGACCAGTCGAAGATCATGCGCTGGCGTCCGATGACCTTGGAGTCGAAGTCGATCTCGAGGTCGAGCGCGCGCCCGTTATAGGGTTCGAGCGCAGCGAAGGCATCGTTGTTGCGAACCGTCACGGCCCGCATGATCTTGAGGAATTTCTTCTGGGCCGGCTGGATCTCGATGCCCGCTTCGAGGATCGCCTTGGCGAAGGGGAAGGCGCTGCCATCGAGAATTGGGCATTCCGCTCCGTCGAGGGTGATCAGCGCATTGTCGATCCCAAGGCCCGACAGGGCCGACGCCACGTGTTCGATGGTAGCGACACTGATGCTGTCGCCAAGGTCGAGCGTGGTGCAGAGGGTGGTGCGTGTCACGCGCGAGAAGTGCACTGGTACCGCGTCGGTCATGCCGGCAGCGCCGAGGTCGCGCCGGATCAGGTAGCCGCTGTCAGCCGGAGCCGGGGCGATGCTGAGAGTGACCGGCTGGGCGCTGTGAACACCATAACCGGCAAAGGACACGACGGCCGCTAGGGTACGCTGACGCGTGGATAGCTTATGCATACTTGAAACGAACTCCGACCCCCGCGCCCTGCGCAGGCGAGTGTGTTACTCAAAAAAAACCCGGCGCGAAAGCCGCACCGGGTCACCTGTTCAACAGAAAACTCGCTGTCCTCAGCCGTGCTTGCGCAGGAAGGCGGGGATTTCGAGGTGGTCCTTCTGCAGCGGCTGGGCCTGCTGGCGACCCTGCGGATCGAGAGCGCCACGGGCGCCATCGACCGGTGCAGACACCCGCGAAGTCCTTGCAACACCAGCTTCGATGGCGCTGCGGGCAGCGGCATCGTCGGCTGCCGGATACGCGGGCTCGTCGCGGGTCGGCTCCTGGGCAGTGCCGATATTCAGGCCGACATTCGAGGCGAGGCGCTTGAACAGGGCACGGGCATTGCGCGGCTCCTCGCCCTGACGTTCTTGCACTTGCTGTGACCGGCGCGCCACAATCGGCAGCTCCTCCGTACGCGGCATGCGGCGCTGTCCTTCCGGGCGAGCGGCGCTCGACGGCACATAGACGCTCGGGATCGGCGAATCAGCGGGGGGCGCCTGGTCTTCGGGCTCGTGCATGACTTCGGCTGCCGGCGTGTAGGGCTCGACATAGACGCCGTCGTCCTGGTGCATCGCCGTCGCGGCCGCCTGAGCGGGCATGTCGCGGCTGATGGCGTCGGCAACGGCATGCTCAACCTGCATCTCGACGGCCTGGGCCGCATAAGCAGCGGCGGTACGATCGGCAGCCTCACGCTCGATCTGAACGCGGGTGGGTTCGACCGGCAGATGACGGCGCACTTCCAGCGGCGTGCGCGAGGCATGCGGCTTGGCAGGCTCGAGGGCCTGGACCATTGCGGCGT
>JAEZFJ010000344.1 GCA_023437755.1 Pseudomonadota bacterium | reverse complement strand
CCCGTCCGTTCCTCGTCGGTCGCGACGATGTCGCGGAGCCGCCGTGGATCGTCTTCGATGCCAGGATGCGCCATCTCGACCTCCTCATCGTTCCTGCGCCTGAGGAGAGTGTGCGCCCCGAACCGGTAAATAAGCTCTGCCGGGCCACCATGATCGCGCGGCAGGGTTTCCGTCCTGCCAAGCGTCGACCTTACTGAAGCACAAACGCCGCAATTCCATCACCTTTGACGCTCAACAGGCGACATGCCGTCGCAACACTCGCCCGCTTCTGGTCTAATGCCGGCCATGAATCAGTCGCCCGTCGAAACGGCGCTCAGCCGCGCCATGATCCGCTGGTCGCTCACCAAGTCCACGCCGGTAGCGGAAACGCCCCGCAGTTGGATTTTCCGTGTCGAGCAGAACGGTCGCTATCTTGCGGCGCTCAAGATCCTCAAGCCTCTCGTCTCGGATGAAGAGGGCAGGGGTGCCCGCTTGCTGCAATGGTATGGCGGGGACGGTGCGGCCACCGTCTTCGACGTTCACGGCGACACCATTTTCATGGAATGGCTCGACGGCAGGACCCTCGGTGACGCGGCTCGCGGCGGCCGCGACGAGGAGGCGACGATCGCCATTGCCACGGTGGTCAGCAACCTTCATCGTGCCCGCCCTGACTCTCCCGACGGGCTGATGCCGCTGCGCGAGCGCTTCCAGGCGCTGTTCGACACCGACGTCCGTGCCTGGCCGCACACGGCCCGTGACCTTTATGCCCGTGCGAGCGGCATCGCCCTGAAGCTGTTCGACAAACCCGCTGCCCAGGTGCCGCTGCATGGCGATCTGCACCATGACAACATTCTGTCTTCGGATCGGGGATGGCTCGCTATCGACCCCAAGGGGCTGATCGGCGATCCCGCCTACGAGGTGGCGAACGCCTTCCGGAATCCTCATGGGGCCACCAACCTTGCCGCCGATCCGCGGCGCATCGCGCAGATGGCGGATATCTTCGCCGCGCGGCTCGGCCTAAACCGCAAACGCATCCTCGGCTATGCCGCCGCCCATTCGGGCCTCAGCGTCTGCTGGGACCTGGCAGCAGGTAACCCCATTACCACCGACCTTGCCGTCCTGCCGCCGCTGCTGGCGGCCTACGATCGAGCCTGATCCGGAGCCTTGATGTCCGTCCTCAAGCGACGCCACTTCCTCGTCCTCGGCGCCGCGGCAACACTTGCCGCCTGCTCCACCGCCAACGTGCCGGTGCTGCCCAAGCCCGCGCGGACGCCGGAAAACCTCACCGATGAAGAGATCCTTGCGGCCATCAATGCCACCCGACGGGCCAATGGCGCGCCGCCCTGGACCTACAACACCCGACTTGAGGATGCCGCCCGGGCCCAGGCGCGGCTGATGGCCAGCAGCGACACGCTCAGCCACGATCTCGGTACCACGTTGCGCGAACGGGTCACTGCTGCCGGCTATCTTGGCGCCGTGGGCGAGAATGTCGCCAAGGGCTATAGCTCCCTACCCGCCGCCATCGAAGGATGGCTCGCTTCCTCCGGACATCGGTCGACTTTGCTCAGCCAACGCTTCACCGAGTTCGGCCTTGCTGCCGCCCGCACCGGCGGCGGCAAGGTCTATTGGGCGATGATCGCCGGCGGCAGCTTCCAGGCCTGGATGCAGTAGCGCCTACCGGGTCAGGGTTCGGCGCACGGCCGCGTCCCAGCCGCGCACCTTCTGGTCGCGAACCGCCGCATCCATCTGCGGCTCGAACCGCCGATCGCGGGCCCAACTGGCGGCAAACTCCGCCATGCCTGGCCACACTCCGGCGCGCGAGCCGGCAAGCCAGGCGGCGCCGAGCGCGGTGGTTTCGAGGATCACCGGCCGGTCCACCGGCGCATCGAGGATATCCGCCAGAAACTGCATGGCCCAGTCCGAGGCCACCATGCCACCGTCGACACGTAGCACGGTGCCGCCGCCACCCTGCCAGTCCTTGCGCATAGCCTCCAGCAGGTCCCGCGTCTGGTACGACACGGATTCGAGCGCGGCGCGGGCGATTTCCGCCGGTCCGGTGTTGCGGGTCAGGCCATAAATCGCCCCGCGAGCTTCGGCGTCCCACCACGGCGCACCCAGCCCGACGAATGCCGGCACCATATAGACATGTTGCCCGGGATCGGCTTTGGCGGCGAGCGGTCCCGTTTCGCTCGCATGCTGCACCAGCTTCAGCCCGTCGCGGATCCATTGCACTGCGGCGCCTGCAACGAAGATCGAGCCTTCCAGCGCATAGGTGGTCACCCCATCAAGTCGGTAGGCGATGGTGGTCAACAACCGGTTCTCACTGCGGCAAAGGTCGGTGCCGGTGTTGAGCACCGCAAAGCACCCGGTGCCATAGGTCGACTTCAGCATGCCTGGCTCGAAGCACGCCTGCCCGATGGTGGCGGCGTGCTGGTCGCCAGCAACGCCCAGGATCGGGATGGCCGCCCCGAACAGTGCCGGATCGGTCGTGCCGAAGTCCGCCGCACAGTCCTTCACCTCCGGCAGCATCTGCTCCGGCACGCCGAACAGGTCCAGCAGTTCGGCATCCCAGAGGTTGGCAGCGATATCGAACAGCAGCGTGCGGGCCGCATTGGTGGCGTCGGTCGCGTGGACCGCCCCGCCCGTCAGCCGCCAGATCAGGAAGGTGTCGACCGTGCCGAACACCAGCTCGCCGTTCTGCGCCCGCTCGCGAGCCCCGTCCACGTTGTCCAGCAACCACTCGAGCTTGGTCCCGGCGAAATAGGGATCGAGCAGCAACCCCGTCTTGCGGGTGATCGCCGCTTCATGCCCTGCCGCCTTCAACTCCGCACACCGGCGCGCGGTACGGCGATCCTGCCAGACGATTGCATTGTGGATCGGCTTGCCGGTGGCGCGCTCCCACACCAGCGTCGTCTCACGCTGGTTGGTGATGCCGAGCGCTGCCACCTGCCCGGCTTCGATGCCGGCGGCGGACAGCGCCGTCTTCACCGACCAGACCACGCTCTCCCAGATCTCTTCCGGGTCGTGCTCCACCCAGCCGTCCTGCGGAAAATGCTGTGTGAACTCCCGTTGCCCAACCCCGACGATCTTGCGTTCGGCATCGAACACGATCGCCCGCGACGAGGTCGTTCCCTGGTCGATCGCCAGCACAAATCCGCTCATGGTTCCTCCCCTGGTGCCTTAGCGCGCGAGATAGGCTTCGAGCCGCGCCGTGTCTTCAGCGCTGACTCTCAACCCCAGCTTGGTGCGGCGCCACAACACGTCTTGTGCCGTCTTCGCCCACTCATTGGCAACGAGGTAGTCGACCTCCGCAGCATAGAGGTCCGACCCGAAATTCTCCCCAAGCGCATCCACCGTCCGCCGCTCCCCGAGGAGCGCCCGCGCCTTGGTCCCGTAGAGCCGCATCAACCGGCGCAGCAGGGCAGGGGGGAGTTGTGGATAGTCGAGCTGCAGCCGCCGCACCTGCGGCTCGAACTCGAGCGGGCCGAAATCGCCGCCGGGCAGGGTGCTGCCCTTGGTCCAAGCCTTGCCGCGGTGGCCGAGCACGCCCTCGATCTTCTCCATCACCGACTCGGCCAATCGCCGCGAGGTCGTCAGCTTGCCCCCGAACACGTTGACCAAGGCGCCGGTGGCGACGTCGCCATCCACCTTCAGCACATAGTCGCGCGTTGCCTCCTGCGCGGCGCTCGCCCCATCGTCGAACAGCGGCCGCACCCCCGAATAGCTCCACACGATCTGGTCCCGTGTGATTGGCTTGGCGAAATACTCGCTGGCGGCGGAGAGCAGATACGCGGTCTCCTCCTCGGTGATCGCCACGTCCTTTGGGTCGCCATGGTAGTCGCGGTCGGTGGTACCGATCAGGGTGTAATCGTCCTGATAGGGAATGGCGAAGACGATGCGCCCGTCGGCATTCTGGAAGATGTAGCAGCGGTCGTGATCGTAGAGCTTGCGGACCACGATATGGCTGCCCTGGACGAGCCGGACATTGCGCTTGCCGTTGTTGTGCACCACGCCGTTGATCACCTGGTCCACCCACGGTCCGCCGGCATTCACGAGCAGACGCGCCCGTACCTCCCGCTGCCCATTTGGGCCATCGAGTGTCGCAATCCACCCGCCACCGTCGCGACGCGCCGACACCACCCTGGTGCGCACCAGGATGTCCGCCCCGCCGTCTGCGGCATCGCGCGCATTGAGCACGACGAAGCGCGCATCGTCCACCCAGCAGTCCGAATACTCGAACCCCAGCCGGTACCCGGGTTTGAGCGGCTTGCCGGTCTCGTGACGGGTCAGGTCCAGCGTCTTGGTGGCCGGCAGCAGCCGGCGGCCGCCGAGGTTGTCGTACATGGCCAGGCCGGCCCGCAGCACAATAGCGGGCCGTAGTCCCTTGTGGTGCGGCAGCACGAACCGCAGTGGCCAGATGATGTGCGGTGCTTCAGCCCACAACACCTCTCGTTCTGCCAGTGCTTCGGCCACCAACCGAAACTCGTAGTGTTCGAGATAGCGCAGTCCGCCATGCACCAGCTTGGTCGCCGCCGAGGACGTACCTGACGCGAGGTCGTTCATCTCGGCCAGGGCAACGGTGAAGCCGCGGCCCACCGCATCGCGCGCAACGCTGACACCATTGATGCCTCCGCCGATCACGAGGATATCGACACTGTCCTTCGGCATCTGGTTCTCCGTTTCGTCGTGCTTTCGCTTGTACGCGGTTTACCTGACAACGAAAAGCAGGGGCTTTCGTTTATTCTGCCATACAAGGGTGCGTTGACCACCCGGCGCGGCGCGCGTACGCAGGAGCCACCTCCTATGCGGAACTGCCGACATGCTCGCCATCATCAACGTCATCGCGCCCATCTTCGCGCTGATGGCCCTCGGCTATCTGGCGGTGAGGTTCCGCGCTTTTCCTGCGGACGGCATCCGCAGCCTCATTGCCTTCGTCAACAATTTCGCAACGCCGTGCCTGTTGTTCTATTCGCTGGTCAACAGCGACCTCGTTCACGCCTTCAACATCGCGATCATCGGTCCCTATTACCTGGGCGCCATCGCGTGTTTCGTTGGTGGCATCGTGCTGGCCGCCAAGATGTTCGGTAACCGGCCGGGCGAGGCCGTATCAGCGGGCTTCTCGGCCATGTTCACCAACACCGTCCTGATCGGCTTGCCCATCATTCAACGGGCTTATGGCGTGGAGGCGCTGCCGATCACCCTTTCGATCATCGGCCTGCATGGCGCCATCCTGCTGACGCTGGCGATGCTCACCATGGAGTTCATGCGCCGGGACGGCCAGTCGCTCGGCAGGACGGCAATAGTCGCCCTCCGCCGCGTTGGCTCCAATCCACTCATCTGGGGCATTGCCGCGGGCATGATCGGCTATTTCAGCGGCCTGCAACTGATCGAGCCGGCCGAGGCCTTTTTCCTGATGATGATGCAGGCAGTGGTGCCGGTGGCCCTGTTCGGCATCGGCGGTGCTCTCAACGAATACCGGCTCTCTGACAGTTGGCAGCAGGCGGTGGTGGCAAGCGTGCTGAAGCTCATTCTCCATCCGCTGATCGCTTATGTGCTGATGGTGCCGGTGCTCGGCGTCCCGATCGAGATTGCCCGCTACGGCATTCTGCTGTCGGCCATGCCGCCAGGCGTCAACATCTACGTCTTTGCCACCTACTACAATCGCGGCGTCAACGTTGCTGCCAACACCATTCTGATCGCCACCCTGTCCTCGGCAGTCACGGTTTCGGTGTGGCTGTACATTCTCGGCGGCTGAGGCGGCTTGCCTCCGGCGTCATCGCCGCTATGGTCGGTTCATGACCATTGATCTGCTCCAGACTCAAAAGCTCCTCGACACCTGCGAAGCCGGCCTTGCCGAGCGCTACACCGTGCACAAGCTGCACGAAGCCAAGGACCGCGAAGCCTTCCTGGCCGAGGTCGCACCGCGCATCCGCGCCATTGCCGGCGGCAACGTTGACGCTGCCCTGATGGACCGGCTGCCGAAGCTCGAAATCATCGCCAATATGGGCGTCGGCTATGACAGCATCGACACCGATGCGGCCAAGTCCCGCAATATCCGTGTCACCAACACCCCCGACGTCCTGAACGACGCCGTCGCGGAAATCGCCATTGTCCTGATGATGGCGCTGTCGCGGCAGGTGCCACAGGCGGATCGGTTCGTCCGTGAGGGCCGCTGGGAACAGGGGCAGTATCCGTTTACATCAGAACTGCGCGGCAAGACCGTCGGCATTCTTGGCCTCGGCCGCATCGGCAAGGAGATCGCGGCGCGCGCGCAGGCGCTCAAGATGCGCATCGTCTACCACGGCCGCCACCGCCAGCCGACCGAGCCGCACGTCTACTACGAGGACCTCGAGGCGATGGCCCGCGACAGCGACTGGCTGGTTATCGTCGCGCCCGGCAGTGCTTCGACCAGGGGCATCGTTTCGCGCAAGGTGCTCGAGGCTCTGGGCCCCGAAGGACGGCTGGTCAATGTCGCCCGTGGCAGCCTCATCGAGGAGCAGGCGATGATCGAACTGCTCGAAACCGGTGGCCTCGGCGGGGCCGGGCTGGATGTCTTCGCCGATGAACCGCACGTGCCGGAGCGCCTGCGGCGGCTGGACAACGTCGTTCTCACGCCACACTACGCCAGCGCCACCCGCACCACCCGTGACGCCATGGGCGCCCTCGTCCTGAAAAACCTTGAAGCCTGGTTCGCAGGCGACCCGCTGCCAAGCGCCGTCGTCTAGGACCGGCCGAGACGAGCCGACTATTCGAGGTTCGTCTGCTCCATCGTCCCCGCGGCATGGATGCAGACGAGTTCCAGCCGCCCGTCACCGATATTGGTGAACTTGTGCGGCACGCCGGCCGGTACGACAGCGATGTCGTTGGCGCCGGCCTCGAACTGCTCGTCGCCCGCAACGAACAGCGCCCGGCCCGACTTCACGATCCATGTCTCGGGGTAGGGATGGGTGTGCAGCGCCGGCCCCTGACCGGGGTCGTTATCCACCGAGAAGAACGAGATGCCGGTGCCGTAAGCATCCCCTTCGAAGCGGATCGTGCGGCTCTTGGTGGCCGCCCGGTCAGCGGCGCGAAGCAGATGTGCCATCGTGTTGCCTCCATATCTGCCCATGCGACGAACAGCGCTGCTCGGCTTCGACACGCACGGGGTGCAAACCTCACAATCGCGCGCCAGCGATTTTCTCGCCCGCCACGAACGGGTAGGGTCCGCCCCGTTTTCGGCGGGAGAATGTCATGAGCGAGTGGTGGCGGGGCGGGGTAATCTATCAGGTCTACCCCCGGTCCTTTCAGGACACCAACGGCGACGGAGTGGGTGACCTTGCCGGCATCATCCGCCGGCTCGACCACATCCAGAGTCTCGGGGTTGACTGCATCTGGCTGTCGCCGATCCAGCAGTCGCCCCAGGAAGACATGGGTTACGACGTGTCGGACTACCTCGAGATCGACCGCCTCTTCGGGTCGCTGCAGGATTTCGACTCGCTCGTCGAGCAGGCGCATGATCGTGGCCTCAAGGTCATCATGGACCAGGTGGTCAGCCACACCTCCGACCAGCACCCCTGGTTCCAGGAGTCCCGCCTGTCCCGCACCAACCGCCGCGCCGACTGGTATGTCTGGGCGGATCCGCTTCCGGATGGATCACCCCCCAACAATTGGCCGGCGGTTTTCGGCGGCCGTGCCTGGGAGTGGAACCCGACGCGCGGCCAGTACTACCTCCATAATTTCCTCGCCTCCCAGCCGGACCTCAACTTCCATAACGAGGAGGTTCAGCAGGCCGTGCTCGACGTCATGCGCTTCTGGCTCGAGCGAGGCGTGGACGGCTTCCGTCTCGATACCGTGAACTACTATTTCCACGACAAGCGGCTGCGCTCCAACCCGCCAAACCGATCGCGCGGCGAGCATCTGCCTTATGCCGTGAACCCCTACGACATGCAGGAGCACAGGTTCTCCAAGTCCCAGCCGGACAACGTCTTCTTCCTCAGGCGCGTCCGGGCGCTGCTCGACCAGTATCCCGGCACTACCTCGGTCGGCGAGGTCGGGGACTCCCACAAGTCCGTGCAGTTGATGGCCGAGTATACCTCTGGAGGCGACACGCTCCACATGTGCTACGGTTTCGACTTCCTCGGTGATGACTTCACCGCTCGCCATTTCCGTAGCCGACTCGAATCCTTCTTCAGGGCGGGCCCTGATGGCTGGCCCTGCTGGAGCTTCTCCAACCACGACGTGCCACGCCACGTCTCCCGCTGGGCGCCGCACAGCGTCTCGCGGGGGGATCTCGCTCGCCAGTCGGCCGCCCTGGTGCTAAGCCTGCGAGGTTCGGTCTGCCTCTATCAGGGTGAGGAACTCGGCCTGCCCGAAACCGATCTGCTGTTCGAGGAACTGACCGACCCCCGCGGCATCCGCTTCTGGCCCGAGGACAAGGGTCGCGATGGCTGCCGTACGCCTATTCCGTGGGACGAGGGCGAAGCGCCTAACGGCTTCACCACCGGCACGCCCTGGCTCCCGGTGAAGCCTGCACAATCGGTGCTCAACGTCGCCTCGCAAGGCGGCGACGACGGCTCGACGCTAGCCTTTTACCGAACCGTCCTCGCCTGGCGCAAAACGCGCCCCGAACTGGCATTGGGCGAAATCCGCTTCTTCAACACCGCCGAGCCTGTCCTGGCTTTCCGGCGCGAACACGACGGCCAGGCTATGCTCTGCGCCTTCAATCTTTCCGCGGAGCCGCGCGAACTGACGGTCTCCGGTGTCGGCGACGCTGCACTGGAAGAGGTATCTCGTGGCGCAGCCTTGTCAGGCCGGTCGCTGCGGCTGGAAGCCAATGGCTTCGCCTTCATTCCTGTCCCGGCCGAGCGTGCAGCCCGGGTGAGCTACAGATAAGGATAAAGCCCTCACCCTGGGTGAGGGCTACACACGATCAGCCGACGCGACGGAAGTTCAGTGGCTCGAAGAACTGCATCTCTTCGCTGCCATCCGGCAGGCGCACAAAGGCGCGGATGCAACCGCTCCAGATTTCGACGCGGGTGGCGTCGACGCCATAGGAGCGCAACACCTGCTTGTTGTAGTTGTTGATGTCGGTCTCGCTATACAACTCTCGCGGCAGCGCGAAACTGCCACTGCAAATCGGGGCAGCGATAGCGGATGTGGAGGCGATCACGGCAAGGGCCACGCCAGTGAGGAGCGAAGATATCTTCATCGGTGAACTCCGGGTCTGCGTTCAGTCATCTCGCGCGATTGTGGCGGTCTCGCGTCGCTGGATCAGCGCCACCACCACCGGAATGGCAAAGGTCAGCAGCATCAGCCTGACGACATGATGGGCAGCAATGAAGGCCGTGTCATAGCCTAGGGCGATGCCGAGCGCCCCCATTCCCTCAAGCGCGCCAGGCGCCAGTCCGATCCATATTTGGGCGAAGGGGATGGCGACGACACGGCTCACCGCCCAGGCCACCGCGGTCACGATCACCAGCGTCATCAGTGTTGCGATCACGCCGCCCTTGGCCGCGGCCATGAATTCGCGCCGGGTAATGCCGGCAAAGCGCGAGCCGATCAGCGCCCCGGTCAGCACGAAGGTGATGATCGCCAGTGGCCCGGGAATGGCCGCGGTGTAGAGGCCGCCCAGCTTGGCAGCCGTGGATGCTGCCATTGCCCCCAACACCAGACCCGCAGGCACCTTCAGCCGCACGAACACCAGCCCCACGGCCCCGCACCCTGCGGCCAGCAGCAGCAGCTCCACCATGCCGAGCGTGCCGAAATCCGCGACAGGCTTGAATTCCGCCACCGGCAGGAACATCGCCCCGACCGGCACGGCTACCGTCAGCATCAGGATGCGGATCACCTGGATGATGGCGATCTGTCGCGCGTCGCCCACCCCGGCGCTGGCGATCGCCATCACAAAGGACAAGTGACCGGGGAACGAACTGAGATAAGCCGTGCCGCGGTCTAGCCCGAAGCGGCGCTGCAGCATCCATCCCGTCAGCCCGATGATCAGCACCAGCTCCAGCACCAGCCCGGCAAGGCTCGCTGGCCAGCTGGGCAGCAGGGAAAGGCTGTCGGGCGCCACGCTCGCGCCCATGGACATGCCGATCAGGACGAACACAACGTCCCGGAGCCGGTTCGGCATGGCGACGGGAACGCCCGCCATTGCGGCTACCGACACCACCAATGCGCCACCCATGATCCAGCCGGCAGGCAGGCCAAGCACCGTCGCCACCCCGCCTCCGGCAGCGGCGAGCCCGATCGTGAGCAGCGAGGGAAGGAGGAACTTCATCAGCCTGTCGCGGCAGTTACGGGGAAACGGGCTGCCGCCAGGCGGCATCCGCATTCACTGAGCCGGCAGCGCCTTCTCGACCAGTCGCACCCAGTAGCTGGTGCCCACCGGAATGGCCTCGTCGTTGAAGTCATACGTGTCGGTATGGAGTTCAGAGCTGTCGCCATTGCCGAGAAAGATATAGGCACCGGGGCGCTTCTCGAGCATGAAGGAGAAATCCTCCCCGCCCATCGACGGCGGCACATCGGCGTCCACGCGATCCTCTCCGACCACCTCGGTTGCCACATCGGCGGCAAAAGCGGTCTGCTCAGGCGTGTTCACCGTCACCGGATAACCCCGAGCATAGCGCACCCTCGCGTCGGCCCCGAAGCTGCGGACGAACTGCGGCACAAACTCGGCCAGCCGGTCCTCGATCATGTCCTGCACCGCGCCATCCAGGGTCCGCACGGTGCCGGTGATCTTGGCTGACCGAGAGATCACGTTGTCGGCCTCGCCCGCTTCCATCATCGTCACCGACAGCACCGCGCTCGAGAGCGGGTCGATGTTGCGGGACACAATGGTCTGCAGCGCCGTGACCAACTGTGCCCCGACGATGATCGGATCGATGGTCTCGTGCGGCCGCGCGGCATGGCCGCCCTTGCCCGTGATGTCGATATAGAAGCGGTCGGTCGCCGCCATGATGCCGCCGGTGCGGATGCCGAACGTGCCGACCGGCATGCCGGGCCAGTTGTGCATTCCGTAGAATTCGTCGATGGCCACACGGTCCAGCAGCCCGTCCTCGAGCATCACCTTGCCGCCGCCGCCACCTTCCTCCGCCGGCTGGAAGATCAGTGCCACCCGGCCGTCGAAATTGCGCGTCTCGGCCAGGTATTTCGCCGCGCCCAGCAGCATCGCGGTATGGCCGTCATGGCCGCAGGCATGCATCTTGCC
>JAEZFJ010000288.1 GCA_023437755.1 Pseudomonadota bacterium | reverse complement strand
GGGTGGTACTGCTTGGCAAGCTTGCGATAGGCAGATTTGATCTCCTTTTCGCTCGCCGAACGGGGCACCCCGAGCACGGTATAAGGATCGCGCATCTGGTCCATTTCAATGGCTGGGGGCGTTGTCGCGCCCCGGATTTGAGTCCTATATGGCGACGCCCCCCCGCCTTGTCCAGTTGCCGGGGCAGCGGAGATGCCGATGCTCGATACCCTCACCGACCGCCTGTTCGATGACAGCGACCGCAGCGGGCTCGACCCCATCGCTGTGTTCGAGGAGTGGTTCGCGCTCGCGAAGGAGTCTGAGCCGAACGACCCGCACGCCATGGCGCTGGCGTCAGTGGATACCGACGGCATGCCCGATGTGCGCATGGTGCTGCTGAATGCGCGGGATGCGCGTGGCTTCTGCTTCTTCACCAATTTCGAGAGCGACAAGGGCCGGCAACTGCTGGCCAACCCGAAGGCCGCCTTTGTCATGCACTGGAAGTCGTTGCGGCGGCAGGTGCGGGTGCGCGGCCCGGTGGAAGTGGTGAGCGCACAAGAGGCCGATGCCTATTTCGGCTCCCGCCCACGCGGATCGCAGATCGCCTCCGCAGCATCGCAGCAGTCCCGGCCGCTGGCCAGCAAGGAGGAGCTGACGGCCCGGGTCGAGGAACTGACGGCAGCGGCAGGCGAAGGCACCGTGATCCGCCCGCCGCACTGGTCCGGCTTTCGCATCGTGCCGACGCAGATCGAGTTCTGGAAGGACGGCCAGTTCCGCCTGCACGACCGCGTCCGCTTCGTGCGCGATGGCGCCGGCTGGACCAGCGAGCGGCTGTATCCCTGACAGGGTGACGCGCCCCCTTGATCAGATGGGGTGGCGCGGAAGGAACTTGGCTAGCCGTCGGGGCAAGGTGGAGAGCAGCGATGTCCTGGGGGGTTGAGTCGGAGCCGGTGCGGTTTACCGGAGGGCGGGGGGAACTCGGCTGGACGCTGTTGCGCGGCTACGCGCTGATGCTCCCAACCATCGGGCTCTATCGCTTCTGGCTGACCACCGCCAAGCGACGCTTCTACTGGTCCAACACCGAACTGGGCGGCGACGCGCTGGAGTACACCGGGTCCGCGACGCAACTGCTGCTCGGCTTCCTGATGGCGCTGGCGGTGTTCGTGCCGCTCTATGGTCTGTTCTTCTACCTTTCCACGCAATCGTCGGTAGCGGCGGTGGTCGGCTATGGTGCCGTTGGCGTCATCCTGTGGTTCCTGATGGGCTATGCCATCTACCGGGCGCGCGATTTTCGCCTCTCCCGTACGCTGTGGCGCGGCATCCGTTTCGACCAGCAGGGTAGCGCCTGGAGCTATGCGCTACGTCGGTTCCTGTGGTCGCTGCTGGTGATTGTGACCGCCGGGCTTGCCTACCCCTTCATGGCCGTGAGCCTCTGGCGCTACCGCTACCGCAACTCCTGGTTCGGGGATCGGCAATTCGGCTTCGCCGGCGGGCTGAAGCAGCTCGCGGGGCCTTACTATCTCGCCTGGGTGCTGGCCGGTGTTGTTGGACTGATCGCGACCATAGCCGCATATGAAGGCGGGGCCTTCCCGGAGGACGGCGCGGGCGCAAATCCGACAGCCTATGTGCCTCTTGGGCTGGGGGCGCTGGTGATGGGGGTGATCACCACCTTCTATCGCGCCACTGAAATGACCCGGATGTTCTCCGCGGTTCGGCTCGGCGAGGCGACGCTCTCGGTCCTCGTGTCGCCATGGCGGCTGCTTGGCCAATATCTGCTGTTCGGGCTGGCCCTTGTCGGCGTCTACATCCTGCTCGCAGCCGGTGGCTTCGTGGTGCTGCAGGCGGTCGCAGGCGAAGCCTTCACCGATGGCGGCTTCGATCTGACAGTGTTCATGCGGCACATGCAGTCGAGCCTTCTGACCCTCGGCGCCATCATTGTCGGCTACCTGCTGATCCTTGGCGGCTTCAGCTGGGCCAGCGAGTTGTTTCTCGGCTACGGCTTCTGGCGGCTGATTGTGCAGGGCGCTCGCATCAGCGGGCTTGGGACGCTCGCCTCCGTGCGGGCGCGGGACGAGGATCGTGCCCTTGGCGGCGAGGGTCTGGCCGACGCCCTCAACGTGGGGGCGTACTGATGTCCATTCCGGCGCGCTACTGGGACGGGCAGGTCGCGACCGCACAAGATGCCGGTCTCGAATACGAGACGGTCGGCAGCGTTGGCACTCTGGTCATTCGCCAGCCGCACTCGCGCAACGAGATCGCTCGCTGGCCGGCGGATACGCTGTTGATGGTGCCAACCCGAAAGCACGAATTGCGGCTCGGCGCGACCGGCCAGCCCGACGGCGCTCGCGTGGTGATCGCGGGCCGCGAGAACATCGCCCGTGTGCTTGCCACCCTGCCGCAACTGCACCAGAGGCATCGGGCTGAGGCAGGGCGTCAGATGCGGCTGGCGGTAACCGCTACCCTGGCGCTGGCCGCCGTGATCACCGCCTATGTCTATGGGGTTCCGGTGCTGGCCAGCCGGCTGGTCCACCTGATGCCGCCGGCCTGGGAGGCGAGCCTCGGCGACACGGTGGCGCAACAGATGGAAACGAGCCTCGGGGGGCTCGACGTGTGCGACCCCGATCCGCAGAGCCTCCCTAACCGGGCAATCCGGCGCTTCGGCGAGGCTGCCATTGCTGGCACGGGAACGCCGTTCGAGGTCGACATCCATGTGGTGCGTTCGGAGGTGCCGAACGCCTTCGCGCTTCCCGGCGGCAAGGTCTATTTCTTCTCCAACCTCTTGCATCTCGCCCGTACGCCGGACGAGTTCGCCGGGGTCCTCGCCCATGAGATTGGTCATGTCGTCAATCGCCACGGCATGGAGAAACTGATCTCAACCGCCGGCACCGGTGCGCTGATCGGCTTCATTCTTGGGGACATGACCGGTATTTCGCTGGCGGCGGGTCTCGGCACGATGGTGATCGACACCCGCTTCTCGCGGCTGTCGGAACTGCAGGCAGACGCTTTCGCCGCAGATGTGGCGCAGCGGATGGACTTTCATCCGGCGGGGCTTGCCGATCTCGTGGGCCGAGCTGGGGCAGACGACGATTTCGCCCGCGCCCTGGCGCTGCTGAACACGCATCCACTGACCGACGATCGAAAGGCGGCGCTCGAGATCATGGCGGCCGAGCGCCCGACCGGGCTCGAGCCGCCCTTCACAGACGCTGAGTGGCGCGCCATCAAGGGCATGTGCGATCCCCAGCCGGTCGGCAAGCGCAAGGGCGGATGAGCGTATTCAGGCTCAGGCAACATGTTGCTGCTAGAGCCGTTCTGGTGACGAGGGCGGAGCCGGTCGACGAGCTCCACATGGCGGGAAGCACTTGCGGATACTGATCCGAACATCACGATGGGCTACCTGGGCGCGGCGGCTGGGCAATCTCGCCATCCCCATGGTGGTGCTGCCGATCATGCTCATGTGGATGCGGCTGATCTCCGGCGATGTCTTCCTGATCGCCGAGATCGCTGCAGCGGCAGTGGCAGCGACGGCCGTGCTGTCGGCGCTGGTGGCGCTCGTGAGGCTCTGGCACAGCGGTGATCTCGGCTGGGACCGGGCGCTGCTCGGGCTGCTGTTCGGCACGCTGGCTCTCTTGCCGTTCGCCTGGCATCTGAGCCTCGCGCTGCGTTATCCGCAGATCACCGATATCGCCACGGTGGACCGGGGCGAACTGCCGCTGATCTTCGATCCGGTCAGCCGCAGCATGCCGGCCCCGCACGTGCTGCCAGCCGCCCAGGCCGCCGCGGTGTTCCCCAACGTCCATACCCGCACCTACCCGCTGGGGCAGGTGCCGACCTTCAGCCTCGTCCGTCAGATGGCGATGGCCAATGGGTGGGAGATCATTGCCGAGCGCGAGCCGGGTGCAGATTTCAGCCCCGGCCGCATCAGTGCCCGCGTCACCGCGATCGCGGGCTGGCGCGAGGAAGTGGTGATCCGGGTCACCGGTGGCATGGCAGAGTCCGCTGTCGACATGCGCTCCGCTTCGCTCGATCTCGTGCATGATTTCGGCGGCAACGGCCTGCGCATCGAAGGCTTCCTGGTGGCGTTAGACGACGCCGTCACCACGCTGCTTCGCGACAACCCCAATGCCAACCAGCCGCTCGAGGACGAGCCGGAGCTGCCGGAGGAACCGGCCGTGGAGGAGTAGCCGTCAGGCCGGTGAAACCCTGAGGCCCAACAGCGTCAGCCTGGTCCGCAACTCACCCCTGTCGGCGAGATATTCGACATGCGCCGCAATGGTCATCCCCGCGGCGCGCCGCACCGGCAGCGACTGGCTGGGATAGATGCTGGCAACGATCTGCCCGATCGTCCGCGCCCCCGCAGCCACGGCGGCGAGCACCTGGCGGTTGCGGCCGTCCCGGTGCGCCTTGAGGGCCGCGGCATGCGCCGGACCATCCGCAATGGCACCACCATGCGCCGGCAGATAGCGGCGGTAGGGCAGGGCAATGACCTTGTCGAGCGAAGCGAGGTAATCGGCCATCGAGCCATCCGGCACCGCCACCAGCGTCGAGTTCCAGCCCATCACGTGGTCGCCGGAGAGCAGCGTCTCGCCAATCCCGAAGGCAAGATGTTTGGCGCAATGGCCGGGCGTCGCGTGCACCGTAACCTCGACGTCCCCCGCAACGAAGCTCTCCCCGTCCCGCAACGTCAGGTCCGGCATCAGCTCCCAATCGCAGGCGCGCCGCAGCGTGTTGCGCTCGAATCGCCGGAGCGGCCGCGACAGCCGGTGCGGGCCGCCGAACCACAGCGGGGCGCCGAGATCGTCGGCAAGGCGCCGGGCGCCGGCGGAGTGGTCGCGATGGGTGTGGGTCAAAAGGATCGCCGCCACCTCCCGGCCCCCGATCGCGTCGAGCAGCGCCGAGCGATGGACGGCGTCGTCCGGGCCCGGATCGACCAGCGCCAGCCGCGTATCGCCGAGCAGAAAGCTGTTGGTGCCGGTGAAGGTATAGGCGCTCCGGTTTGGGGCCGTGACGCGCACGATCGCCTCGGCTACGGCAACAGGGCGCCCGGTCTCGGGATCGAAACTGGTGTCGAAGACGGGAGCGGGCGGCATTGCGAACCTGTGGGGGAGCGACTAAGACTTGGCCTCGATCGAAGCGAAGACGCCGGGGAGGCGCGCCGCTTCGGATGTGCAAGCACGGAAGGTATGAAATGGCGCTGACTTTGACCACGCCCAACACGCTTCTCGGCCGCTTCCAGCCGCAAGGCGCTGCAGCCAAACTCGCGTCCAACCTCGTGACAGTGGTGCTCGGCACGCTGTTCATCGCGGCGTGTGCTAAGATCAATGTGCCGACCTGGCCGGTGCCGGTGACGCTGCAGAGCTTCGCCATTGCCGCCGTCGCCGCTGCCTTCGGCCTGCGCATCGGCGTTGCCACGGTTTCGCTGTACCTGCTCGAGGGCCTGATGGGCCTGCCGGTGTTCGCCGGCGCCTTCAGCGGCCCCGCCTATCTGCTGGGACCGACCGGTGGCTTCCTGATTGGCTTCCTGGTGCTTGCTGCCGTGACCGGCTATGCCGCCGACCGCGGCGCTTCCGGCAGGCCGCTGGCGCTGTTCGGTGCCATGGTCGCCGGCAATGCCGTCATGATGGCGCTCGGCTTTGCCTGGCTGCTGGCGATGTCCGGCCAGGCCGGCTGGATCGATCAGTCCAACGTCGTCGCGTCCGCCTGGGCGAAGGGTGTGCAGCCGTTCGTGGTGTGGGACATCCTCAAGATGGCACTGGCGGCCCTGACGGTTACCGGCATCTGGGGCGTCCTGTCGCGCCGCTGACGGGAAACTGCGGAGTTTGTGGAAAGGGCCGGCTCGTCGCCGGCCCGTTTG
>JAEZFJ010000237.1 GCA_023437755.1 Pseudomonadota bacterium | reverse complement strand
ATCGAGACCCCTGCCCGCCGGACCCGCACCATCGACAACCGCCCCCTGGGCGAGAACACCGGACCGATTGCCAAGCGCAGCATCCCCGGGCTGTCGAAGCCTGCCTCCGTGGTTGCTCTCGGCTTCGAGGATTTCCGCACGTTCAGCTCCGGCGCCATCATGCTGGACGCGTTCTGGGAACGGGGCGGCAATGTCTTCGACACAGCCTTTGTCTATGGGGTGGGCTACACCGAAACCCTTTTCGGCCAGTGGCATCGCAGCCGTGGCACCCGGGAGGGTTCAGTTCTGATCGGCAAGGGCGCGCATTCGCCGCTGTGCTACCCCGACGTGATCGGCAAGCAGCTTACGCAGTCGCTCGATCGCCTGCAGACGGACTATGTCGATGTCTACTTCATGCACCGGGACAACCTCGATGTCCCCGTTGACGAGTTCGTCGACGCCATGGACGCAGAGGTGAAGGCTGGCCGCATCCGCGGCCCGTTCGGCGGCAGCAACTGGACGCGGGAACGCTTCGACGAGGCCGTCGCCTATGCCGAACGCACCGGCAAGACCAAGCCCATGGCGCTGAGCAACAACTTCGCTTTGGCGGAGATGCTGGAGCCGATCTGGGCTGGATGCGTGACGGCATCCACGCCTGACTTCAAGCAGTGGCTGATCGACCGGCAGGTGACCAATTTCTCATGGTCGAGCCAGGGCCGTGGATTCTTCACCGACCGTGCCGGCCGCGACAAGCGAGACAACGAAGAACTCGTCCGTTGCTGGTACAACGACCAGAACTTCGGCCGGCGTGACCGGGCCATCGAGCTAGCGCAGAAATTAGGCAAGAGCCCGATCCATGTCGCGCTCGCTTATGTGCTGGCACAGCCCTTCCCCAGCATCCCGCTGATCGGGCCGCGCACCCTTGGTGAACTGGATGACAGCATCCAGGCGCTCGACATCCAACTGACACCTGAGCAGGTTGCTTGGCTGGCAGGATAAATCTCACCGCAACGCTGCGTTCCGTCGCTCACGGGTAACGGAACGCAACACAAACCGCTGCAGAGCAGAGCCGGAAACTAGACCAGCCGGCTCTGTTCGATGGCGGCGGCGATGAAGCTCGCGAATAGCGGATGCGGCTCGAACGGCTTCGACTTCAGCTCCGGATGGAACTGCACGCCGATGAACCAGGGGTGGTCGGTGCGTTCGACGATCTCGGGGAGCTTGCCGTCAGGCGACACGCCCGAGAACAACAAGCCGTTCTTTTCCAACACCTTACGGTAGTCCATGTTGACTTCGTAGCGGTGCCGGTGGCGCTCGGAGATACGGGTCGAGCCATATATATCCGCCACCCGCGAGCCCCGGGTCAGTTGCGCAGGATAGGCCCCGAGGCGCATGGTGCCGCCGAGATCGCCTTCGGCGCCGCGCACTTCCTTTTCGTTGCCCTTCACCCACTCGGTCATCATCCCCACAATCGGCTCCTTGGTGGCGCCGAACTCGGTGGATGAGGCATTGCGGATGCCCGCGGTGTTGCGAGCAGCCTCGATGCAAGCCATCTGCATTCCGAAGCAAATGCCGAAATAGGGCACGTCCTTGGTGCGGGCGAAGCGGGCGGCTTCGATCTTCCCCTGGGCGCCACGTTCACCGAACCCGCCGGGCACGAGGATACCGTGGACATGCTCGAGATAGGGCGCCGGGTCATCGCGCTCAAAGACCTCGGAATCGATCCACTGCAGGTTGACCTTGACCTTGTTGGCGATGCCGCCATGGGTCAGAGCCTCGCTGAGGGATTTGTACGCGTCCTTGAGGCCAGTGTACTTGCCGACAATAGCAATGTTGACCTCACCCTCCGGGTTGTGGAGCCGGCGAGAGACTTCTTCCCAAGCCGTCAGGTCGGGGGTGGGTGCATCGGAGATCCCGAAGGTCGCGAGGATTGCGCGGGCGAGGCCTTCCTTGTGGTAGGCGACGGGCACGTCATAGATGGAGCCGACGTCGAGACCCTGGACGACGGCGCTTTCGCGCACGTTGCAGAACAGCGCCAGCTTCTTCTTGTCGCCCTCCGGGATCGGGCGGTCGCAGCGGACCAGCAACACGTCAGGCATGATGCCGATGGAGCGCAGTTCAGCCACGGAGTGCTGAGTGGGCTTGGTCTTCAGTTCACCAGCCGAAGGAATGTACGGCATCAGCGTGAGGTGGAGGTAGGCAGCGTGTCCGCGCGGCAGGTCGTTGCCGAGCTGGCGGATAGCCTCGAAGAAGGGCAGACCCTCGATATCGCCGACCGTGCCGCCGATTTCGACAAGAACGAAGTCGAACTCCTCGTTGCCGTCGAGGACGAAATTCTTGATGGCGTCCGTAACGTGCGGAATCACCTGCACGGTGGCGCCGAGATACTCGCCGCGACGTTCCCGAGCCAGGATGTCGGAGTAGATCCGGCCGGTGGTGATGTTGTCTTTCTTGTTCGCAGCGCGGCCAGTGAAACGCTCGTAGTGACCGAGGTCGAGGTCAGTCTCGGCGCCGTCGTCGGTGACGAACACCTCACCATGCTGGGTGGGCGACATCGTGCCCGGGTCGACGTTGAGGTAGGGGTCGAGCTTGCGCAGGCGGACCCTGTAGCCGCGAGCCTGGAGCATGGCACCCAGGGCTGCCGAGGCGCGCCCCTTGCCCAAAGAAGATACCACGCCACCGGTGATGAATACGTACCGAGCCATG
>JAEZFJ010000191.1 GCA_023437755.1 Pseudomonadota bacterium | reverse complement strand
GGCCAGGGCCACGCGCTGCTGCTGCCCGCCGGACAGCTTTGCGACATGACGGTCGCCATAGCCGGCGAGGCCGACCAGTTCCAGCACGCCTTCGACCCGGCGCCGGATCTCCTCGGCAGGTATGCGTCGCAGCTTCAGTCCGAAGGCCAGGTTCTTGAACACGTTCATATGGGTCCACAAGGCATGGCTCTGGAACACCATGCCGGTGGGACGTTTCTCGGGCGGCAGGTGGGTGATGTCCTCGCCATCTATCGTGATCCGACCACCCGTTGGCGTTTCGAAACCGCCGACCATGCGCAGCAATGTCGACTTGCCCGAGCCCGATGGGCCCAGCAGGCAAACGAGTTCGCCGTCGGCCACCTCGAGCGAGAAACTGTCTACCGCGCGCACGCCGCCCGCGAAGAGTTTGGAGACGTCGTTGATGTTGAGGACAGACATATTCAATCCCTGGAGGTGGGGCGCAAGTCGAGGCAGTTGGCCACGACCCTCACGCGCCGAACCCGCGTGCAAACGAACCGCCACCTATAACGCGGCGGGCGAAGATCAGAGCGACAAAGGATGGCACCCAAAGCATGACGGAAAGCACCGCCCCGAATTGAATGACCATCTGGTTGTTTATGAACGAGATCATCAGCACCGGCATGGTGCGGATGCCGGGAGCGCCGATCAGCCAGGCTCCCTCCGTCTCATAGAACGTACCGACAAAAGTCAGCAGCACCGCTGCCGCAATGGTCGGACCGGCCTGGGGCAGGGTGATCGACCAGAAGACTCTCAGTGGCGACGCCCCCACGTCGCGAGCTGCCTCCTCCATGCGCCGATCCACCGACTGGAAAGCTGCCACCGGAATCCAGATCATGAAGAGCAGCGTTCCCACCAGTTGGATGAACACCACGCCCCAGAAGGTGCCGATGAGGTTGAGCTGCAGGAAGATCGCTGCAATGGCGATCAACAGGCCGAACTTCGGGAAGGCATGGCCGGCGAGGAACGAAAAGAACAGGACGGTACGGCCGGGAAAGTCCATGCGGGCGAAAGCGTAGGCTGCCGGTAGGCAAATGGCAGCCGACAGCAGTGTCACTACCGTCGACAATTGGAGGCTGAGCGTCAGCGCTGACCAGACATCCGGTCGCGTCAGGGTTTGGTTCCAGAACCTCAGCCCGAACAGCTGCGGTATGACGTTAGGATACCGCCACACCTCAGTGAAGGCCCAGGTCGCCACGACCAGCAGCGGCAGGACAATGGCGGCCGAGAGCAAGACGGCAAAGACGATGCCGGTCCAGTCGGCTCGTGATTGGGGCAGGGCAAGGGTGCTCATGTCACTTCCCTTGGTTGCGCGCGACGGAGCGCACATAGAACAGGCCGAACGCGATGCAGAACCCGAAGGTGATGACCGCCTGAGTGATGGCGTTGAGCGGGTCGTTCACCTCTCGGAAGGTACGATTCATGAACGGTCCCATCATCTCGGGGGCCGCTGGCCCGAGTAGGTAGGGCAGGGTGATAGACGAGAAGATCCCGAGCACGGCGAACGACACCGCCACCAGCACGGAGTTGGAGATCCGCGGCAGGATGATGTGCCAGAACACCTGCAGCTTGTTCGCGCCAACGTCGCGTGCGGCTTCTATGGCGTGATTGCCGACATTTCCAAGGCCTGCCAGCAAGATCAGTACGGTCAGCGGGATGTTGTCCCACACCAGACCGATCACCGGGCCCCAGGGCGTCAGGTAGGGTGTGCGGATTTTTGGCAAACCGACAGCGTTGAGGAGGATGTCCACCATCCCGTTCGGTCCAAGCACGCGAATGAACGCGTATGCCAGGATGATCGATGGCACAAACATGGGGAAGATCGCCAGAGCCTGAACATAGGCGGGCAGTCTTCCGGTCGAGAAGCGAAGATAGGTCGCAATGGGCAGACAGATGACCAGCAGCAGGATCGCGCACATCAGCGTCGTCCAAAGCGTCACCGTCAGGTTGTTGATGCTGTACTGGTCCGAGAAGAAGAACACGTAGCTGGAAAGGGTAAACTCCATCTCCCCAGTGGCATCGGGGCGCCAGACCGTGCGGCCGATGGCGTTGATGATGGGCCAGATCACCAACCAGGCAACGAGCAACACGGGTATGGCGACAAACAGGAGGCCGTAGGGCCTCCTGTTGTCGTTGGACGCTTCGATGAGCGGACGGGCCGCTCCGTCAGCCACGTCGGTCACGAGTTGCGGTCGACGTTCGGAGCCACGTTGCGGTACCAACCGTCATTGATCGCCGCTTCCCACTGCCCGCCAGGGAAAGTGGGGATGGTCTGCGGCACGATGTCGGCGAAGCGTTCGCGCAGTTCAGGCGAGATATGCTCCCAGGACACGCCGGGGAAGCCGCCGAGTTCGGTCAGAATCGCGCTCTGGATTTCTTCGGAGAGGATGAAGTCGGCGAGTTTCAGCGCAGCGTCGCGGTTCGTGCCGTTCTCGATCACGATGGAGCGGGTAAAGCCACCTGCCAACGCCAGGTCCTGCAACTGCACTAGTCCGGTATCGGCTGGCAGCACACCCTGGTCGATTGCCTGCAGCACCTGATCGGACCAGACCGGGATCATGGTGACTACGCCCTGGCTCAGCAGTTGCAGCGACTGGGTGTTGCCCGAGGAGTAGGCGCCGTTGTCATAGAGCGACGGAGCGATGTCCTTGAGAAGTTCCCAGGCCTTGCCCAGTGCTTCCTCGCCGAATTCGGGGGTGTAGTTGTCGACGGTGAAGGCCGACGGATCGAGCCCGTTCGCCTGGTGGATGGCGCGGCGGACGAAGTTGCCGCCCGAACCGCCCTTGTCGGGACGGTTATAGACGAACTGGCCGGGATTGGCCTTGATCCAGGCAACGAGCTCATCCCAGGTCTTGGGCGCATCTTCGGGGGACAGTTTGGTGCTGTCATAAGCGAGCAGCACCTGCGAACCGCGATAGGGGAGGCTGTAGTCGCTCTGGATGGCGAGCGGGTTGATCTTGCTGTAGTTGGAGAGCCCCGCTTCCTTGATGTTGGTATAGACGCCGGCCTCGATGGCGCCCGCCGGCAGCAGTGCATCGCCGGACTCGAAGAAGTCGGCCTGCGGATCGGTGTTGGTCTGCTTGGCGGCGATCGCCCGCTCACCGATGGCAATGATGCCGGCGCCATCGCCGGCATCCACCAGGTTCAGGGTGATCCCCGGGTTCGCGGCCTCAAAGGCCGGCTTCACGGTGTTGGTCCAGAAATCGAGTATGTTGCTGTCCGAACTGGTGTACCAGTCGATCACGCCTTCGGCGGCGACGGACATCCGGGGCAGGAGGGTCAGGC